>NZ_JBHVJT010000078.1:0-48900 GCF_042798815.1 Kitasatospora sp. NPDC057738
TTACGTGGGGTGGTGTCCTCTTCTCTCCCTAGTGACGGTCACCACTACCGCCGAACTGCCGGGGGGGAGAAAAAGAGCCCCCCCCCTTCCACCTTCCCCCGCACCTGTAGGAGCGCATGCGTCGGCTGTGCTCCCGTAAAATCTGTAGACCGGTCTGCATATTTTTCCCATGCCCCAGGAACCGCGCACAGGAAGTCGGCTGGGTCGACTTCTGGTGCGCGAGGGGCTCCCGGAATGGGCGAGTCTCCGGACCGGTCGGCCGGGTGTGTGCGCGAGAAGTCGGCCGGGCCGACTTCTCGCGCGGGCAGGGGGCGGGAGCCGCGGGTGGGCTCAGGTGCGCAGGAGTATGCCGGTGACGGCGGTGGCCTGGGTGAGGGCGGCGGGGCGGTGGGCGTCGGGGAGGCCGATGGCGATGGGGACGGCGAGGCCGTCGAGCAGGGCGCGGATCTGCAGGGCGCGGTCGGCGGCGGGGCCGGGGGTGAAGTGGCCGGCGGCGGCGCCCTCCTCGACGAGGGCGACCAGGTCGGCCTGCCAGGGGGCCTCGATCTCCTGCTGGCCCTGGCGGATCTCGGCGCTCGCGGGGGAGCGGCCCCACACCTCGACCCAGAGGATCCAGCGCGGGTCGCCAGCGCCCTCCGGCAGGTAGAGGCGCAGGTAGGCGTCGAGGCGCTGCCAGGGGTCGAGGGCGGGGTCGGCGAGGGCCTCGCGGCGGCGGGCGCCGAGCTGCTCCTCGCTCCAGCGGAGGGTTTCCAGCAGCAGCTGGTCCTTGCTGCCGAAGTAGTAGAGCAGGTGCCCGGCGCTCATCTGGAGCTGTTTGCCGAGACCGGCCATGGTGAGTTTGGCGAGCCCGTGTTCGGCGATCGCGGCCCGGGCGGTGGCGAAGACCTCCTCGCGGGGGCGGGCCGGCCGGCGCGGGCGGGGGTCGGCCATGTGCGGGTCTCCTCGGTGGAACGGGGCCTCGGAAGCCGTCCGGGCGGGGGCGCGGGGCCCCCGCCCGGACGGGGCGTCAGAGCGCCTTCGGCTGCTGCTGGGTGATGCAGTGGATGCCGCCGCCGTTCGCGAAGATCTCGCGGGCGTCGACGAGTTCGACGGTGCGGCCCGGGTAGGCCTCGGCGAGGATGGCGGCGGCCTCCTGGTCGCGCGGGTCGTCGAAGGCGCACAGCACGACCGCGCCGTTGGCCACGTAGTGGTTGATGTAGGAGTAGTCGACCGGCTCGCCGTCCTCGTCCAGCAGGACGGTGGGGGCGGGCAGTTCGACGACCTCCAGCGGCCGGCCCCGGGCGTCGGTCGAGGCGCGCAGCACGGCGACCAGTTCGCGGCAGACCTCGTGGTCCGGGTGCGAGGGGTCGGGCTGGACGTGGGCGACCACGACGCCGGGGCGCACGAAGGAGGCGACGATGTCGATGTGTCCGCGGGTGCCGAACTCGTCGTAGTCGCGGGTGAGTCCGCGCGGCAGCCAGATCGCCTTGGTGGTGCCGAGGAAGGCGTGCAGCTCGGCCTCGACCTCCTCCTTGGTCCAGTCGGCGTTGCGGCCCTCGCCGAGCTGGACGGTCTCGGTGACCAGCACCGTTCCGTCGCCGTCGACGTGGATGCCGCCGCCCTCGTTGATCAGCCGGGAGGCGAAGCGCTGCACCCCGGTCAGTTCGCCGATGTGCTCGGCGATGTGCTGGTCCTTGTCCCAGCGGGCCCAGGACTGCGCGCCCCAGCCGTTGAAGATCCAGTCGGCGGCGGCCAGCGAGCCCTTGCCGTCGATCAGGAAGGACGGGCCGATGTCGCGCATCCACGCGTCGTTCAGCGGGCGCTCGACGATGTCGACCCGCTCGGAGACGTACTTGCGGGCCTCCTCGGTCTCACCGGTGTTGACGATCAGCGTCACCGGCTCGTACCCGACGATGGTGTCGGCGACGGCGGCCCAGGCCTGGCGGGCGGCGTGCAGCTGCTCGGGGCCGTCGAAGGTGGGGTTGGTGGTGGGGAAGGCCATCCAGGTGCGCTCGTGCGGGTGCCACTCGGCGGGCATCCGGTAGCCGAGGGAGGCGGGCGTGGGGGTGGTCGTCATCGAGTCCTCAAGAGGTCCGGGGCCTTGGCGCGGGGGGTCGGAATGCGGGGGGTCAGAGGAAGTAGAGGCGGCTGAGCGAGACGCTGTCCGCGGGTTCGGAGCGCAGCGGCGAGCCGTCGAGCGAGACCAGCCCGGTCTCGGTGACCTCGACGTGGCCGACGCGGGCGTTGCGCACCATGTCGCGGGGTCCGATGCCGCGGGTGCCCCGGACGCCGACCCGGCGGCGGCGGGTGGGCAGTCCGTCGGCGGCCCGGTCGAGGTACGCGCCGTCGGCGGCGGCCTGGGCGACGAAGGCCACCGAGATGTCGGCGGCGGTCGCGCCGTGGGCGCCGAACTGCGGTCCCAGGACGAGCGGTTCGCAGCGGTCGGTGGAGGCGTTGGGGTCGCCGACCACGCCGTACGCGGGGAATCCGGCCTTGAGGACCAGCTGCGGCTTGGCGCCGAAGTGGTCCGGGCGCCACAGCACGATGTCGGCGAGCTTGCCGATCTCGATGGAGCCGACCTCGTGCGCGAGGCCGTGGGCGATGGCCGGGTTGATGGTGAGCTTGGCGATGTAGCGCAGCACGCGCTCGTTGTCGTCGCCGCTGTCCGTCGTGCCGTACGAGCCGGTGCCGTCGAGCGGGCCGAGTTCGGCCTTCATCTTGCCGGCCATGGCGAAGGTGCGGCGCACCGTCTCGCCGGCCCGGCCCATGCCCTGGGCGTCGGAGGAGGTGATGCCGATGACCCCGAGGTCGTGCAGGACGTCCTCGGCGCCCATGGTGCCGGCCCGGATGCGGTCGCGGGCCATCGCGGCGTCGCCGGGCAGGTCGACCTTGAGGTCGTGCGCGGAGACGATCATGCCGAAGTGTTCGCCGAGGGCGTCCCGGCCGAACGGCAGCGTCGGGTTGGTGGAGGAGCCGATGACGTTCGGCACGCCGGCCATCTTGAGCACGTTGGGGACGTGTCCGCCGCCGCAGCCCTCGATGTGGAAGGCGTGGATGGTCCGGCCCTCCAGCACCTTCAGGGTGTCCTCGACCGACAGGCACTCGTTCAACCCGTCGGTGTGCAGGGCGACCTGGACGTCGTACTCCTCGGCGACCCGCAGCGCGGTGTCCAGGGCGCGGGTGTGCGCGCCCATGTCCTCGTGCACCTTGAAGCCGGACGCCCCGCCCTCGGCCAGCGCCTCGATCAGCGGGGCCTCGTCGGAGGACGAACCCCGGCCCAGGAAGCCGATGTTGACGGGCCAGGCGTCGAACGCGTTGAAGGCGTGGCGCAGTGCCCAGGGCGAGTTGACGCCGACGCCCCAGACCGGGCCGAACTCCTGGCCGATGACGGTGGTGACGCCGGAGGCCAGCGAGGCCTCCATGATCCGTGGCGAGAGCAGGTGGACGTGGGTGTCGATGGAGCCGGCGGTGGCGATCATGCCCTCGCCGGAGACGATCGTGGTGCCGGTGCCGACGACCACGTCCACGCCGTCCAGGGTGTCCGGGTTGCCGGCCCGCCCGATCGAGGCGATCCGGCCGCCGATCAGGCCGATCGAGGTCTTGCGGATGCCCTGGATCGCGTCGATCACCAGCACGTTGCTGATCACGACGTCGCAGGTGTCCCGGACCGCGGCGGGCTTGAGGTGCAGGCCGTCGCGGGCGGTCTTGCCGAAGCCGGCCAGGAACTCGTCGCCGGGCGCCTGGGAGTCGGACTCCACGCGGACGATCAGTCCGCTGTCGCCGAGCCGGACCCGGTCCCCGGCGCGCGGGCCGTGCACCGAGATGTAGTCGTGCGGGGTGATGGACGTCACGACTCGACCTCCGCGTCGTCGAAGTGGGTGAGGTAGCCGGTGGCGCGGGCCTTCGCCAGGGCGGCCTCCTTCGCGCCGGGCGCGTCCAGCGGGCCGTCCACGAGCCCCGCGAAACCGATCGCGACCCGCCCGCCGCCGATCGGCACCAGGCCGACCTCGACGGTGGCGCCGGGGTCGAAGCGCACCGAGGAGCCGGCCGGGACGGCCAGGTGGGTGCCGTAGGCGGCGGCGCGGTCGAAGGCGAGCCGCGGGTTGGCCTCGAAGAAGTGGAAGTGCGAGGTGACCGAGATCGGCACCGCGGAGGTGTTGTGCACGGGGAGCAGCAGTGTCTCCTCGACCGGGTCGTAGCCGGCCCCGTCGCCGATCAGCGCGCCGCCGGGGGCCTCGTCGCCGAGCGAGCCGGCGCCCTTGAACGGGTCGTTGACGACGGCGAGGCGGGTGCCGTCCTCGAAGACGGCCTCGACCTGGACGACGGTGACCACGTCCGGCACGCCGGGCAGGACGTCGTCGGCGGTCAGCACGGAGCGGCCGGCCTCGATGGCCTCGGCCAGGCGCCGGCCGTCGCGGGCGGCCTCGCAGACGGCGTCCGCGATCAGGGCGGTGGCCTCGGGGATGTTGAGGCGCACGCCCCGGGCGCGGCGGGCGCGGGCCAGCTCGGCTGCTGTGAAGATCAGCAGCCGGTCCCGCTCGGTGGGGGTCAGTCGCACGGTTCCTCGCTCGCGGTCGCCGGGGACGGGGTCGGCTCGGGGCCCTGGGGGCTGTCGGGGGCGATGTTAGAACATCGTTCAAACATCTCGGGTCATTGAACCCGCACCGGGCCGCCCTGTCCAGCGTTGCCGCTCCGCGGGGGTTCGGCTTGCTGGGTGGGGGATGGGGGTGAGGGGCGGCACGGGGGCGGCGGGCCGGGAGGGTCCGCGGACCGCCGCCCGGACCCGCCGCGCAGGCCCGGAGTGCAGGCCCGGAGTGCAGACCCGCCGCCCGGGGCCGGCGCGCGGCGGGAGCGGGGCGGGGGCGCGCGGTCGGGCGCACGGTCCGTACGGGCGCCGGGTGTGCGCGGGATCGGGTGACGGCGCCCTAGAAAATCGCCTCTGCGCTTCGCAAACCTGTCCGGCGCGGGCAGTTGGATCACGCGAACCACCCCGTGCCCCTTTCACCCCACGTGATCGGACGCACACTGTTGCAAACGCCGTCAACTGGGCATGAGGATGAGTGGTCAGAACGAGGGGGCCACCCGGCCGGCGGGGGATCCGGAGGCGGGGGCCCGGATTTCAGGGCGGGGGCATGGGTTGATGGACGGTCAGTCGCGATTCCCGCGGCAGCGGACGAGTTCCGGCGACGCCTACCGGTCCGGGCCGGTCCAGGGGCCGACCGGCAGCACCGGGACGACCCTGCCGGGTGCACCGGCTCCGGGTTGTGCCCTGCACCGGCGGTTGCACCTCACGCTCGACCCGGCGGACCTGGTCGGGGTGGGCGCGGTCCGGCGGCGGCTGCGTTCGGCGCTGAGCCACTGGGGGGTGCCGGAGCTGTCCGACACCGCCGAGCTGCTCTCCTCCGAGCTGGTCACCAACGCGCTGCTGCACACGGGCAAGGGCGCGGTGTTCGACGCGGTGCTCGACCCGGACCACCGGCTGCGGATCGAGGTGCAGGACGGCACCAGCAGACTTCCCGGGCGCCGCCGCGATCCGGAGGCCGAGTACGCGACCTCGGGGCGCGGCCTGCTGCTGGTGGAGGCACTCGCGGACTCCTGGGGCGTACAGCTGCGCGGCGACGGCAAGGTCACCTGGTTCGAACTCGCCACGCCCTGATCCCGGCCCCGGCGCCGGCACAGTCTCTCGTCGCCGGGTCGCCGGGTCGCCGGGTCGCCGGGTCGTCGGGTCGCCGGGTCGCCGCCGGGCCCGCCATCGGGGTCGTACGATTGTTCGCCGTCGATTGATTCGCTGTCGAAGGAAGCCCGGAACAGAAGGCGGAACGGAAGGTTTCCGGCCCGTTGGCATTGCCGCTCGGCCGAACATTGGCCAGGATGGTGGGAATGTGTGTCCACGTGCGGGAAGCAGCGGGGAGACCGAACCTCGACTGGCCACCGTCCGTCGCACCGTCCTATCCAGCACGACCCATCACACCGCCATGCGGCCCGTCCGGACGGTCGGCGCGGTCCGCCACGGCAGCGGCAGGAGCAGCATGCCCACTGAGCCCGAGTCGCCGGGGCCGGCACTTCCTCCCGGCGCGGCGCCCGCCGTCGAGCCGCGAACCGTGGAACCGCGAAGCGTGGAGCCGCGCACCGCCGACCCGAGAGCCGCCGGGCCGCGAGCGGTCGGACAGCGGGCCGTCGAGCCGCGCGTCGCCGAGCAGCCGGGCGCCCCGGAGCCGCGCACTCCCGGGCAGCCCGTCGGCGCCACCACCACCGGGACCGGCCGGGCCCGGCCGCCCGCCCAGACCACGCGCCGCGGCTCCGCGGTGCGCCCGTCGCCGAGCCTCGCCGCCGCCCGCCTGGCGCCCGTGCTGTCGGGCGGACTGCCGCCGTCCTCCGCGGACACCATGCCGGACTGGCTGGAGCCCGCGATGGCGGCCAACGGCATCGGCTCCTTCGACTGGGACATCCGCCGCGACGTCCTGGAGGGCGACCAGCGGGCCTGCACGATCGTCGGACTGGACGCCCTGGAGCAGGGCCGCTTCGACCGCACCGCCGCCTCCTTCCTGGCCCTGCTGCACCCCGAGGACGCGCCCGTGGTGCGCCGCCGGGTCGAGCGCGCGGTGGCCGAGCTGGGCCAGTGCGGCGCCTACTACCGCACGGTCGGGGCGAGGGGCGGCATGCGCGCGGTGCGCTTCCGCGGCCGGGTGCTCGCCGACGCCTTCGGCCGGGCCTCCCGGATGGTCGGCTTCGTCTGGGACGCCACCGTCGAGCTGCACAAGCGGGACCACGCCGACCGGATGGCCCTGCTGCGCGAGGAGCGCTCCCGGTTCATCAAGGAGGCGGCGCGCGCCCTCTCCGAAGCCGTCACCGTGCGTGACGTGGCCCGGGTGTTCACCGAGCTGCCGCTGCCCGGGCTGCCGCCGGACGGCCTGGTGCTGGCCTCCTTCGAGGCCGGCCGGGCGCAGATCCTCGGGGCCTCCGGCTACCGCGCCGACACGCTGGCGGTCTGGGACCGCACCGTGCTGCCGCCCGGGCACCCGGCGGCCGAGGCGCTGCGCCACCGTACGCCGGTCTTCGTCTCGACCCGCGAGGAGTTCCGCGAGGGCTACCCCGAGGTGTGGGAGCCGACCAGCCGCACCGGCCGGGGTTCCTGGGCGTACCTGCCGCTGGTGGCCAGCGGCCGGGCGATCGGCGTGTGCGTGGTCAGCTTCGACGACGAGCGCGAGCTCGACGCGGACGAGCGCACCCTGCTCACCACCCTGGGCGGGCTGGTCGCCCAGTCGCTGGCCAGGGCCCGGCTGCACGACGCCGAGCACGAGCTGGCGGCCGGCCTCCAGCGGGTGATGCTGCCGCGCACCGTCCCGTCCGTCCCGGGCGTGACCACGGCGGTGCGCTACCTCGCGGCCGGTTCCGGCCTCCAGATCGGCGGCGACTGGTACGACGTGGTGCCGCTGCCCGGCGGACACGTCGGCCTGGTGATCGGCGACGTCCAGGGGCACGACGTGCACGCCGCCGGGATCATGGGTCAGCTGCGGATCGCGCTGCGCGCCTACGCGGCCGAGGGCCACCCGCCCGCCGCCGTGATGGCCCGCGCCTCGCGCTTCCTCGCCGACCTCGACACCGACCACTTCGCGACCTGCGCCTACGCCGAGGTCAACGTGGACTACGGCGTGGTCTACGCCGTCCGGGCCGGCCACCTCGACCCGGTGGTGCGCCGCGCGGACGGCACCGCCGCCGTGGTGCCGGTGGCCGGCGGGCTGCCGCTGGGCATCGACCCGGACCAGGAGTACCGGGTCACCCGGTTCAGCCTGGACCCGGGCGAGACCGTGGTGCTCTGCACGGACGGCCTGGTCGAGGCGCGCGGCATGGACCTGGACGAGGGCGTCGCCCGGCTCACCCGGGCGCTCGCCCGCCCGCTGCCGGACGCCGCGCAGGCCGCCCGCGACCCGCTGGAGGAGCTGGCTGACCGGATCGCCTCCCAGGCCGCCGACTCCAGCGAGCGCGAGGACGACATAGCGCTGCTGCTCCTGCGCTGGGACGGCCCGGCCGGCGGCCTGACCGCCCAGCAGCTGCGCCGCCGGATCGGCCAGGCCGACCTGGCGCGGGTGGCCGAGGTGCGGGCCGAGCTGCGCGACGCGCTGCGCCGCTGGGGCGTGGCCGAGTTCATCGACACCGCCGAGCTGCTCTCCTCCGAGCTGGTCACCAACGCCATCCGGCACACCGACCGGGACGCCATGTTCACCGCCCGGCTCTACCGGGAGCCGGAGGCGGACGGCGGCCGGGCCCGGCTGCGGGTCGAGGTGGAGGACGAGTCGGACCTCTGGCCGACCCGCCGGACGCCGGGGGAGCAGGCCTCCTCCGGGCGCGGGCTGATGCTGGTGGAGGCGCTCGCGGACTCCTGGGGCGTGGAGCCGCGCGGCACCGGCAAGCGGATGTGGTTCGAACTCAGCGGGACGGCGGCAGCGGCCTGACCCCCCGTCCGGTTCCGGCTCCCCGGGGAGGCGGCGCGCCGCCCGGGGGGACCGGGCCGGAGGGGATCAGCCGAACTGCTGCTCCAGGTCCTTCAGTTTGCGTTCCAGCGAGTCCAGCCGGGGCAGGGTGACGGTGTCCTCCTCCATGGTGAGGTCGATGGTGCGCCGCTCCGGACGCGCCGGCAGGCCCGGCTGGACGACCGCGCCCTCGGCCGGCTCCACCTCGCGCGGCGCGGCGGCCCGCTCCACCCCGGGACGCTCGGCCCGGACCCGCTCCGCCGCGGACCGTTCCACCCCGGGACGCCCCGCTCCGGGCGCCACGGCGGCCACGGCGGGCTCCGGGCCTGCCTCCAGCCGCCGTGCCGTCGCACCGCCGACGCGCCGCCAGGCGCTGTTGGAGCGGTTGATCGCCCGGATCTCGGCCCGTTCCCGGCGCCCCGCCAGCCTGCGGCGCTGCTTCTCGACGGTGCGCTCCCGCCTGTCCTCGCGCACCTCGTCGACCGCCTCGTCCAGGCTGCGGACGTTCTCCAGCAGCATCAGCGACCAGGCCGCGTAGGTCTCGCGCGGGGCGCGCAGCCAGCGGACGATGCGGATCTGCGGCAGCGGGCGGGGGACCAGGCCCTGTTCGCGCAGCGCGGCCCGGCGGGTCTGCTTGAGCGCCCGGTCGAAGAGGATCGCCGCCGAGAGGGACATGCCGGAGAAGAACTGCGGGGCGCCGGCGTGGGTCAGCCCGCGCGGGGCGTGCACCCAGTTGAACCAGGCCGAGGCGCCGGCGAAGAGCCAGACCAGCAGCCGGGAGCCGAGCGCCGCGTCGCCGTGGCTGGCCTCGCGGACGGCGAGTACCGAGCAGAACATCGCGGCGCCGTCGAGCCCGAACGGGACGAGGTACTCCCAGCCGCCGGACAGGCCGAGGTTCTGCACGCCGAAGCCGACCAGGCCGTGGAAGGAGAGGGCGGCCGCGACGCCGGCGCAGCAGAACAACAGGGTGTAGGAGGCGCCGCCGTACAGGGATTCCTTGCGGCGGCGCCGTTCCTCGGAACGTTCCCAGGAATCGGGGCCGGCGGTGGAGGAGGTGGCCCCCCGGCTGCGGAGCAGGGCCACCAGGAGTGCGCTGACCAGCAGCCCCACGACCACGGTGATCGCCCATCCGAGCGGTATGTCGGACAATTTCATCGCCGGAACCAGCCTCGCTTTCCTGCGTCGCTTTTCTGCGCCGTGATGGCGGGGACCATCATGGCGGATTCCGCGCGGAGGAATGGCCGATTCGCCGTCAATGCGCTGAGGAGAGGGATTTCTGACCCGGTGACCATCGCATGGTCATAGGAATGCGACGTGGGTTTTTCCAGGAATGGCGGGCTTTTCGAACCCGATGTCGAACGGCTTTTCGTCAACGCCGCGTGACGCGCGGGCAGCCGCCGCACATGTCCCTCGGATCGGCGGTGTACACGAGGCAGCAGCTGGCCCGGGACCGGACCGGGGGCGGGGCGCTCTCCGCCCCGGGCGCCGGGGGCGCGAAGCCGGCGCCCGGGGTGAAGGGTGCCGGGGCCGGAGCGGGACGGTCGTCCGCGCCGGGCGTGCGCGCGGGGTCGAGGGCCCCGCCGGGCGCCAGCAGCGCGGTCAGTTCGGTGCGCGCCCGCTCCTGCTCCCCGAGCAGCCCGCCCGCGTACCAGAGTCCCTCCACCACCGCGTCGGTGGCCATCGCCCAGAGCACCCGGGGTCCGCGCCTGGCCTCCGGGCCGAAGGCGGTGAGCATCGGGGCCAGGAAGGCGCCCAGGGCGGACCGCAGGGCGGCGGCCAGCGCCGGCTCGTCCGGCACCGTCCGGGCCTGCCCGGAGCCGGCCGCCGGGTCCTCCGGCAGGCAGGCGAACTCCGTCGCGCGGACGGTCAGTTCGACCGCGTCGGGGCGCCTGCGCAGCGCGACGTCCCGCAGGGCGAGCAGCGGGACGCGCCGCTCCAGGAACCACGGCAGCGTGAACAGCAGTGAGACCGGCCAGACGAAGCGGTGCAGCCCGAAGCCGGCCGCGACGTCCGGGCGCAGCGGCTGCCCGTAGCGGGCGAGGCCCTGCCGGGCGTCGTGGGCGATCAGCTCGCGCACCGCCTCGGGGCGGGTGGTGAGGTCGGCGGCGGGCAGCCAGCCGTCGCGGCGCCGGGGCGGGGCGCAGCGCACCGTCAGAACGGGGGTGAGTCCGGACAGCCGGTGGTACGAGGGGGCGCCCGGTGTGGTGGGAGCGGGGGCGGGGACGGCGGTGCGCGTCCCGGTGGTGCGGGGGACGCGCGGCCTGGGGCCGGGCCGGGTGCTGCTCGCGGTCATGGGCGGCCCCATCGGGTCGACCGGGGCGCCCATGGTCCGCCCGGCGGTGCCCGGCGGCACGGGCCCGTCGGACGCGGCCGGACCGGGGCATGGCGGTGCCCGGGGAACGGCAAGGCGACCTGGCCGGGGTACTGCTCCCCCCGGCCAGGTTAGCCTCACCTTAGCTGATTGTTCCTCCGGTCTCGCTCGCGATGCGCCCGTCCGAGGGAGGCCCCGGCGCACGGGAGGCGGCCAACTGGCGTGCGAGCCAGACCGGCACGCCGCCCAGGCCGGCCACCAGCCGGGCCGCCTCGGCCCGCAGCCGCGCGGCCTCGGGCGGTTCGGACACCTCGGCGAGCGCCGCGAGCGCCGGTGCCACCCCCACCGTGAAGCCGAGTTGCTCGCGCAGCCGCAGGGAGGCCTCGAAGCCCTCCCGGGCGTTCCCGCGGTCCCCGCGCGAGAGCGCCAGCGCGGCCAGGTGCCGCCAGGTGTACGAGCGCAGAAGTTCGTCCCCGCGCTCGCCGGCGCCCTCGTGCGCCCGGCGGTAGGCGATCCACGCGGCGCTGCGGTCGCGCAGCAGGTTCTCGGCCACCAGTCCGCGCCGGAAGTCCAGCAGCGGGCGGCCCGGGGCGTCCGGCGGCAGCAGCGCCGAGGTGCGGCCGAGGGCGGCCTGCGCCTCGTCCAGCCGGTCCCGCGGGCCGAGCACGCTCGCCACGTACGCGAGGAAGCCGCGGGCGCAGGCGGCGGCCGCGCGCTGCTCGGTGCCGGAGGCCAGTGCCTCCGCCAGGCGCAGCGCCTGTTCCGCCTGGGTCCAGTGCGCCGCGGTGAACAGGCACTGCTCGATGAGGAGTTCGGCCCGCCCCAGGGCCGCTTCCGGGTCGTGCTCGGCGGTCGGCCGCAGCAGTTCGGCGGCCTCCTGCCAGCACCCCCGGGACCTCAGCCGCCACACGGTGTCGCCCGGTTCCTCCGCTGCCGCCCGCCCCCGCTCCTCCGGGCCGCTCGGGTTCCATCCGTGCTCCGACAACGCCACCTCCTTGTGTGCGCCATCCGGCAAGCGCGCGGACCCGCCCCTGAGGCCCTGCCGCCACGACCCGCACGCATGGCGACGACAGGGCGAAAGGCCCGCGCTGTGGCCGCAATTCAACACGGGGGTGAGCTTGTGCACCAGATCACGAGCGAAGGTTGTTGCTTTTGGAGGAAAAATGATCTAGGGGTGCGCACGGGAGGAGACGCCGGAGGAGACACGGGAGGGGGAGGTGGGGGCGGAGGTGGGGGCGGAGGTGGGGGCGGCCCGGCGGGCCGCCCGGTGGGTCAAGAGGTCCAGCCGGTCTCCATCAGGGCCTCGGCGGCGCCGTTCGCGGGCTGCGGCACACCCGCCAGGTCCAGGCTGAACAGGGCGACCAGCAGCTGTTCGCCGCGCACGGTGGCCTGGTGCGAATAACCCGCGAGGGTGAACATCGCGGCGGCCATCTCCTCGGCGTGCAGGGTCTGCAGCCAGAGGCACTCGACCGACTTCACGTCGGCGGGCTCGGTCCAGGTGTCCACCTGGGCGACCATCCGGCTGCCCAGCAGGGTGACCCCGTCGCGCTCCTGGGCCTCGGTCAGCTCCAGGTCGTCGAAGCCCAGCCACTCCAGGTAGCGGGCGGCGGTGAACACCGCGTCCTGCGAGGTGCGCACCGGATGGGGGCGGAACGGCGCGCGGTGGCGGAACGGGCGGGGGCGTCCGGCCGAGGGCGGTGCGGGCGGGGCCGGGGCGGGCGCGTTCATCGGGTGGGCCGGGTACGGGCGGGCGGCCTGCGGGCCGGGGGCGGCGAGCGGGGCGGCGGTGCCGCCGCCCAGCCGGGTGGCGCGGTCCACCGGCAGCCGGACGGTGGCGCCGCAGTTGCAGGTGAACTCGGGCTGCGGCCACTGGTCGGAGCGGCCGCAGTGCGGGCAGCGCATGCTCAGCCAGGAGTCCTCCCAGGACCGGAAGCGCACCTGCACCGGCACCCCGCCGCGCAGCAGCGGCACCTTGAGCGAGGCCCCGCACGGGCAGGGCAGGGAGGGAGGTTCGTAGAGGTGCTCGCGGCGGCAGGCGGGGCAGCGGATCGCCCGGGCGCCACCGCCCGGCCCCGGCCGCGTGGGGTCGTGTCCGGTGAAGTCGTCGGGCAGTCCGGCCATCGCGGGCTCCGTCCGTCGGGGGCGGGTGGGTGGGACGTTTCCCATGCTCCCCGAAATGTCCGGCGCCGGGCGCGGAATGAGGCAATCCTCAGGGACGGATCAGGGAATCCTGCCCGCTCGGGTGGGGGCGGAATCCTCCCCGAGGGGGATGTCCGGCGGGCCGGACCGGGACGTTCACCCGGCGGACCAGCGGGCCAGGTCGGCGGGGGTGTCGAGGTCGTCCGGGGCGGCGACGTCGGCGCACTCGACCAGGACGAGCTCCGCCGCGTGCGCCGTCAGCAGGGCGCGGGCCCCGGCGTCGCCGCGGGCGCCCGCCGCCGCCTCGGCGAAGTGCCGGGCGCCGATCAGCACCGGGTGCCCGCGCCGCCCGCCGTAGGCCGCCGCGGCCAGTTCGGCGCCCGCCCGGTGGGCGGCCAGCAGCCGGGCCACCGCGGCCGGGGTGACGCCCGGGGTGTCCACCAGCATCACCAGCGCCGCCGTGGCGTGCGGCGGCAGGGCGGCCAGGCCGGCCCGCAGCGAGGAGCCCATGCCCTGCGCCCAGTCCGGATTGCCGACCAGCCGGCAGCCCGGCAGGTGCGCGGTGGCCCGCACCCGCCCGCCCTGCGCGCCCAGCACCACCGTGACGTCCGCGCAGCCGCCGGCCCGGACCACCGCCACCGCGTGCTCCACCAGCGGCCGGCCCCCGTACCGGAGCAGGGCCTTGGGCCGCCCGCCCAGGCGCCGCCCGCCCCCGGCGGCCAGGACCAGGGCGGCGACCGGGCCCGGTCCGGCGGGTGTCGGCGCAGTCTGCATGGGGCCAGCCTGCCCGGTCGGGGCCGGGGCGCGCATTGTGGGAAGCCACAAGGGGAAGCCGCGCGCGGCGGCCGCGGCCCGGCGGTTCGGCCGCTGGCCGGGCCGGGCCCGGGCCCCCTGTACTGGGGCGATGAACACCGCACCCCCGCCCGCACCCGGGGCCGCGCCCCGCCCGCTGGTGGACCGCTTCGGCCGGGTCCACACCGATCTGCGGGTGTCGTTGACCGATCGCTGCAACCTGCGCTGCACGTACTGCATGCCGGCGGAGGGGCCCGCCTGGCTCGCGCGTGCCGAGGTGCTGGGGGACGACGAGGTCGTGCGGCTGGTGCGGATCGCGGTGGAGCGGCTGGGGATGCGCTCGGTGCGGCTGACGGGCGGGGAGCCGCTGCTGCGGCGGGGGCTGACCGGGCTGGTCGGGCGGATCGCGGCGCTGGGCGCGGAGTTGTCGCTGACGACGAACGGGATCGGGCTGGCGCGTACGGCCGCCGGGCTGCGCGAGGCGGGGCTGGGGCGGGTGAACGTCAGCCTGGACACGCTGCGCCCGGAGCGGTTCGCGGCGATCACCCGGCGGGACCGCATCGGTGACGTGCTCGCGGGGCTGGCGGCAGCGAAGGCGGCCGGGCTGGGGCCGGTGAAGGTGAACGCGGTGCCGGTGCGCGGGGTGAACGACGACGAGATCGTGGAGCTGGCCGCCTTCGCCCTCGCGAACGGGTACCGGATGCGCTTCATCGAGTCGATGCCGCTGGACGCGCAAGGCGCCTGGGAACGCTCGGCGATGGTGACGGCGGAGGAGATCCTGGCGCGCCTGGGGGAGCGGTTCGACCTGCGGCCGGTCGGCCGGCCCGGCAACGCCCCGGCGGAGGAGTGGCGGATCGCCGGCACGGACGCGGTCGTGGGGGTGATCGCCTCCGTCACCCGGCCGTTCTGCGGCGGCTGCGACCGGGTGCGGCTGACCGCCGACGGGCAGCTGCGCGCCTGCCTGTTCGCGACCGAGGAGTCGGACCTGCGGGCGCTGCTGCGCGGTGGGGCGGACGACGCGGCGATCGAGGCGGCCTGGCGGGTGGCGGTGGCGGGCAAGGGGCCCGGGCACGCCATCGGCAGCGCGCGGTTCGTCCGGCCCGACCGTCCGATGTCGGCCATCGGCGGCTGAACGCCCCGGTGGGGCGGGGCGGCTTGAGCGGGTGTGAGCTTCGACATGCTCCGGGCCGGCCCGTGGCGTCGGCTTGACCTGCTCTCGGGGCGGCTGATCTGCTGGTTCGCCGTCACCCCGCCCCTGATCCCGGGAGTTCTCCGTGCCCGCCCGCCGCACCACCCTGTCCGCCGCCACCGTGTTCCTGATATGCGCGCTCGCGCTGGTCGGCTGGCTGATCGGCGGCCGCGACCACAAGTCGACCGGCCCCAAGCCCGGTGGCGGCGCTGTCGCCGGGGCCACCGGCACCAGCCCGCTGCAGAACCCGGACGGCACCAAGCCCGGCCTGGCGCCGCTGACCACCCCCGAGGAGCGGAAGGCCGGCCGGGACGTCATCGCCAAGGTCGCCACCGCCGCCGTCGGCACCAAGGACGGCTACGACCGCAACGAGTTCGGCCCCGCCTGGACGGACAACGTCGACGGCGTCCCGTTCGGCGGCAACAAGTGCGACACCCGCAACGACCTGCTCGCCCGGGACGGCACCGGCGTCGAGCACAAGGACGGCTCGGACTGCACGGTCACCGCGATGACCATCTGGGACCCGTACACCGGCAAGAGCGTCCAGTGGACCAAGCAGCAGGCCTCCAAGATCCAGATCGACCACGTGATGCCGCTCTCCTACGACTGGCAGATGGGCGCCAGCAAGTGGGACAAGGCCAAGCGCGTCCAGATCGCCAACGACCCGCTCAACCTGATCCCCGCCGACGGCTCGCAGAACGCCTCCAAGGGCGACTCCGGCCCGGCCGCCTGGCTGCCCGCCGACACCGGGATCCGCTGCTCCTACGCGGTGCGCTTCGCCCAGGTCTCGCTGAAGTACCAGCTGCCCGTCACCGACGCCGACAAGAAGGCCATGCTCCAGCAGTGCGACGGCTGACGGGCCGTCGACCCCGGCCGGGGGCGGGTGCGATGTGCTTCGGACGCAGGTCGGATGGTATTCGTGGGCGGTGCCCCCGATCACTTCCCGGTTCCCCCGCTCGTCCGGGCGCGCCGTGCCCGCCCTCGCCGCCGTCCTCGCCCTCGCGCTGTCGAGCGGCTGCACGGGCGGTGTCGCCCGGCCTCCGCTGGACGAGCGGGTCGCCGCCACCGCGACACCCGCCCTGCGCGCGCTCTACGACCAGCACATCGACTGGCAGCCCTGCCCCGGCGACGACGGCACCGACCCGGACACGGCCGTCGTGCGGTGCGCCACCCTCAAGGTGCCGCTGGACTACGCCGATCCGGGCGGCCGCACCATCGACGTCGCTGTCACCGAGGTGCCCGCCGCGGACCGCGAGCACCGGCTCGGGGCCCTGCTGCTCAACCCCGGAGGGCCCGGAAACTCCGGTGTCAAGATGGTCCGTTGGGGCTGGAAGAACTATCAGGGGCCGCTGCACGACCGCTACGACCTGGTCGGCTTCGACCCGCGCGGCACCGGCGACACCGTCCCGGTCCAGTGCCTGGACGACTCCACCCGCGACGAGTGGGACGCCACCGACGACCCGGACTACGGCCGCGGCCGGGTCCTCGCCGAGGCCTGCGAGGCCCGGCACGCCGACCTGCTCCCGCACCTCGGCACCCGCGACACCGCCCGCGACCTCGACGTGCTGCGCGGCGCCCTAGGCGAACGCCGGCTGGACTTCCTCGGCTTCTCCTACGGCACCCACCTCGGCGCCCGCTACGCCGAGGAGTTCCCCGAGCGCACCGGCCGGCTCGTCCTCGACGGCGCCGTCGAGCACGGCGTCCCCACCGCCCGGCTCGGCATCGAACAGGCCGTCGCCGCCGAGGACGGGTTCCGGGCCTTCGCCGCCGACTGCGCCACCGAGGACGGGGACTCCTGCCCGTTCGGCCCCGACCCGGCCACCGCCCCGCAGCGCCTCGCCCGCTTCCTCGACGGCCTGCGCGAGCACCCGCTGCGCACCGCCGACGGCCGTACGCTCACCGCCGCGCTCGGCTGGGGCGCGGTCCTGGACGCGCTCGCCGACGGCCACCAGTCCTGGTCCGGGCTGCGCGACGCCATCGAACCGGCCGTCACCCGGGGCGAGGGCGAGAGCCTGCTCGCCCTCGCCGACAGCGTCTACGGACGCGGCGAGGACGGCCGCTACCAGAGCGTGGCCGACGCCTTCGCCGCCATCTCCTGCGCGGACGGCCCGCCGCCGCCCACCGACGCGGAACTGCGCCCGGCCCTCGCCGAACTCGCCGCCCGCGCCCCGCTGACCACCGGGCACGACCCGACGGGCACCCTGCTCGTCCCGGACTGCCGGGCCTGGCCGTACCGCTCGCCCGAGCTGCCGCAGCCCGTCCGGGCACCGGGCAGCGCGCCGGTCCTGGTGATCGGCTCCACCGGCGACCCGGTCACCCCGTACGCCTGGGCGCAGCGGCTGGCCGGCGGGCTGGAGCACGGCGTGCTGCTCACCCGGGACGGCGACGGGCACATGGCCTACTACCGGAGCAGCTGCGTCCGGGACGCGGTGGCCGCCTACCTGGTGGACGGACGGCTGCCGGAGGCGGGCACCCACTGCGCGACCGACTGAGGACGGGCGGCCGGGGACGGCGGCCGGGGACGGCGGAAGGGGACGGCGGAAGGGGCGCGCCGCGCGAACGCGGCACGCCCCCTCCGGGGTTGCGGGCCCACCGTCAGGAGGTGGGGGCCGTCAGGTCGTAGAAAGTGGTCGAGCCGATGGTCTTCGCGGTGAAGTGGGCGGCCACCCAGGACGCGATCCGGGCGGACTCGTTCTGCTGCCCGCCCTCGTCGCCGCCCGCGCCGCCGAAGCCGCGGTGGGAGCCGCCGGCGCCGATGAACCAGTGCACCTTGCCCTCCTGGACGTACGTCCGGAAGCCGTCCAGGGTCAGCGAGGGGTCGGTGCCGTTGAAGCCGCCGAGGGCCATCACCGGTTTGCCGGTGGCGAGTTGGTAGCCGGCGGCGGTCTGCGAGCCGACCGTGGCGGCCGCCCAGGTGTAGTGGTCGGCGTTCTCCTTCAGCATGGCGGCGACCTCGCCGGTCACCTTGGGGCCGTCGAGCAGGCCGCCCATGCCGCCGGGGGGCGGGCCGCCGGCCGCGGCGCCGCCGGGGAGGCCGCCGGTGCCCGTGCCCTCGGGGGCCTGCGCGCCGGGGAAGCCGGTGCCGCTGCCGGTGCCGCGCTCGTGGCGGCCGTTGCCGTGGTCGGTGCCCGCCCCCGCGCCGCTGCCCGGGAAGCCCTGGCCGCCGGGGAAGCCCTGGCCGTTCTGCCCGCCCGGGAAGCCCCTGCCGCCCTTGCGCCCCGTGCCGCCCGGTCCGGACGCGCCGTCCACGCCCGGCCCGGCGGTCACGATCGAGCCGGTGTGCGGCGTGTTCACGGTGTCCACCGCGTACGCCGCCGGACCGCCGAGTGCCGCCGCCAGGCCCACCAGGCCCGCCACCGAGGCGATCCGCGCGCCGGTCCGGCCGGAGAACCGCCCGGCCGGCGACCCGGCGGCCGGCGAGCCGACGACCAGCGGACCGGCGGCCAGTGCCGCCGCCGCGAGCAGCCCGCCGACCAGCACCGCCCAGCGCAGCCACGGCACGAAGTCCGGGCTGCGGCCGAGCAGCACGAACGCCCAGACCGCCGTCACCGCGAGCGTTCCGGCCAGCACCAGCGCCCGGGGCAGCCGGTGCCGGGCCCGCCACAGGCCGTCCACGCCCATGCCGACCAGCGCCGCGACGGCCGGGGCCAGCGCCACCGTGTAGTACTGGTGGAAGATCCCGGACATGAAGCTGAAGATCAGCGCGGTGGAGAGCAGCCAGCCGCCCCAGACCAGGAAGGCCGCGCGGGCGGTGTCGGTGCGGGCGCAGCGGCGGGTCGCCCAGAGGGCGGCCACCAGCAGGATCAGCGCGGCCGGCAGCAGCCAGGCGATCTGTCCGCCGATGTCGGTGCCGAACATCCGGGTCAGCCCGGTCTGCCCCCAGCCGTGGCCGCCGCCGCGCATCGCACCGCCCGGCAGGTCGAGCCCGGCCGGCATCCGGGCGCCGCCGCCCACGCTGCCGGTCTCGTCGCCGTTGATCCGGCCGAGGCCGTTGTAGCCGAAGGTGAGCGAGAGGAAGCTGTTGTCCTGCGAACCGCCGACGTACGGGCGGGCCGAGGCGGGCAGCAGCTCGACGACCGCAACCCACCAGCCGCCGGCCACGACCATCGCCGCGCCCGAGAGCAGCAGCTGCCGCACCCGCCGCCACAGGCCGGTGGGCGCGACGACCAGGTAGATCACCGCGAACGCGGGCAGCACGAGGAAGGCCTGCAGGGTCTTGGTGAGGAAGGCGAGGCCGAACACCACCCCGGTGAACACCAGCCACCGGGTGCCCGCCGCCTCGACCGCGCGCACCAGCCCGTACGCGGCCAGCGTCAGCAGCAGCACCAGCAGCGCGTCCGGGTTGTTGAAGCGGAACATCAGCGCCGCGACCGGGGTGAGGGCCAGCGCGGCGCCCGCCAGCAGGCCGCCGAGCGGGGAGAAGCGGCGGCGCACCGTCGCGTACAGCACGCCGACGGTGGCCGCTCCCATCAGCGCCTGCGGGGCCAGCACCGACCACGAGGAGAGGCCGAAGATCCGCGCCGACAGGGCCATCGGCCACAGCGAGGCCGGGGGCTTGTCGACGGTGATGAAGTTCGCCGCGTCCGAGGAGCCGAAGAAGAAGGCCTTCCAGCTCTGGGAGCCGGCCTGCACGGCGGCCGAGTAGAAGGAGTTGGCCCAGCCGGAGGCGCTCAGGCCCCACAGGTAGAGGACGGTGGTCGCGGCCAGCAGCGCCAGCAGGGCCGGGCGCACCCAGCGCGGGTCGTCCGCGCGCCCGCGCCAGGCGCGGGCCGGGAGGGTGCGCAGCCGGCCGGACCAGGACGCCGGACCCTTGGGGCCGGCGGGCGGCAGGGGCTGCTCGGGGAAGAGCGGCGCCGGGTCCGGCCGGGCCGGGCCGGGCGGCACCTCCGGTGGCGGGAAGTTCGCGGCCTCGGGCCACGGTTCGCCGGCCGGAGGGGAGTAGCTGCTCGTGGTCATGCGCCATACCGTCGGTGGCGTGCCTGAGAGAACCGTGAGACGGGGGTGTGAGGCGCGTGTGATCCGGAAAGTCAGGCGGACGGCGGTACGGCGAGGTGCTTGCCCAGCCACTCCAGGGCCGGGGGGATCTCCCGGGTCCAGGTGTGGAAGTTGTGGCCGGCGGTGTCCAGCGTGATGGAGGACATCGTGGTGGGGGCCTTGAAGGCCGCGATCATGGCCTTGGTCTCGTCGTAGTTGTTCTCGTCGTACGCGGTGGTCAGCAGCAGGTTGACCGGGGCGGGCGGCTGGTTCTTCAGCCGCCACAGCAGGTCGTTCTCCTGCTTCAGCCGGTCGTTGCCGCCGAACAGGTCACCGGTGGTCGCGTCGTGGGCGGCGCTGTAGTAGCCGGAGAGCGCGACCGCCGAGCGGTAGGCGTCGGGCTTGCGCAGCGCGAACTTGAGCGCGCAGTAGCCGCCGGTGGAGTTGCCGATCACCGCCCGGTTGGCCGGGTCGGTGCCGATCCGGTACGTGGTGGCGAGGGCCTTGGGCAGGTCGGTGGTGAAGAAGGTCTCCACCTGGGGGCCGTTCGGCACGTCCACGCACTCGGTGTCCCGGTCGCCGACCAGGGTGGGGCGGGTCATCACCAGGACGGTCGGCGGCAGCTTCTTCTGCTCGATCGCGTTCAGCGTGGACGCCGGGTACTGCATCAGCGAGATCAGCTTCTCCGGGGTGCCCGGGTAGCCGGTGAGCACCAGGGCCATCGGGAAGCGCTGCTTCGCGTGCTCCGGCTGGAAGTACTGCGGCGGCAGGTAGACGTACGCCTCGGTGGTCAGACCGCTGCCGGCCCCTTTGACGTCGACCTTCTGGATCAGGCCGGAGCGCTCCGGGTCCGAGCCCTGGGCGGAGTAGAACTTCTGCTCGCCGGTGACGGCCACCCCGGAGGCGTTGGGCTGGTGGTCGACCACCGTGCCGAGCCCGCCGCTGGTGCCGAGCAGGTCGGTCCAGGAGCTGTAGAAGCCGAAGTAGCTGTTGGCGATCAGGCCCATCGCGGCCAGGACCGACACCTGGGTGGCGAGGAACGCGCCGATCCGGCCCAGCCACGCCTTCCAGCCCTTCCCGCCGAACCGCGGCCAGAGCCACATGGTGGCGGCGAAGACGGCGATCGCGAGGAGGGAGGCGATGATCTGGAGCGGGAGTCCGGTGAGACTGAGCACGAGCCCGATCGTAGTTGACCTCCGTGGAGGCCCCGGGGCGGCCCCTTCCGATGATCGTCCTTATCGGGTTGACCCGGGTGGTTCGTGCTCGGCAGCATGTCGCCCCGACGCGTACGGGGAGTGCGCGGCGGATGACAGTGGGGTGGGGTCGTGAAGTCGATGCGGTTCGCGGGGTCTTCGGGTGGGGCGGGTCTGGCGGTCGGCGGGCTGCTGCTGCTCGCGGCCTGCTCCGGCGGGGGTGGGACGGCGGCGCCGAGCGCCTCGGCGACGCCTTACGGCACGGTGCTCGGTCAGGCCCTCGAACCGGTTGATAGCGGGTTGGGGAAGGCGGCGGCGGCCACGACCCCTGCCGATCTCGCGAAGGCGCTCGGTGTCGTCGGCTCCAGCGCCGGTCGTGCCGCCCGGAGCCTGAACTCCGCCGTGACCCCGGCGGGGGCGGAGGCGGCGCGCACAGATCTGGTGAACGCCCTGGAAGCGCTCACGCTCGAGACCTCGGCGCTCAGCGCCGACATCTGGAGCAAGAAGCTCTGCGGGCTGGGTGTCGCCCAGGCACGTCTCGGTGCCGGACAGGCGCTGCAGGGCGTCTCGGCGGCTCTGGCCAAGCTGACGACGGCTGGGTACCGGACCGCGTTCACCGTCCCGCAGCTGCCCGCTCCGCAGCCGCAGCCCAGGTCCCTTGAGAACGGGACCATGGTCCGCGAGGGCGGGAAGGGCGGCAAGGGGACGTTGAAGTTCGACAACCAGGGTTCGAATGACGCGGTCTTCACGCTCGCCCAGGGCGGGAAGTCGGTGGCCTCGGTGTACGCGGCCAAGGGCCGGCTGGCCACTGTCGAGGGTGTCGAGGACGGTTCGTACGACTTCTACTACACCACTGGGGTGGACTGGGACTCCGAGGCGAAGCAGTTCACCGAGAACCGTCAGTTCATCAAGTACCAGGAATCGTATGCTTTCACGCCGAGCGTGGCGGCCTGGAACGTGGTCATCGGCGTGAACGACGGCAAGGGCGGAGCCAAGATCGAGGGGCAGACCGTGAACTCCGCCCCGCAGCCGTAGCCCGACCCGTAACGGGCATACCGGGACGGGTCGTTGCCTTCGGATGGCACGACCCGTGCCGGGCAGTGGCGAGTTCGGTCACAATCCTTGACCTCTTGAAGTGGCCATGGCACTTTCGTGCGGCGCGGGCGTCGGCGACCAGTCGTACACCCCGCGATCCCCCACAAGGAGAGCCATGTTCAAGAGATTTGTCGCGGTGGCCGGTACCAGTGCCGTCGTCGCGGGCGGGCTGGCCTTCGCCGCCGCCCCCGCGCAGGCCGTCCAGGCGGCCGACCTGACGTCCACCATCGCCCTGAGCAACTGCTCGGCCTCGCTGGTCCGTTACCCCACCTCGGTGGCCGGCGACCGCGCGCTGATGCTCACCAACGGGCACTGCCTGCCGACCATGCCCTCGGCCGGCCAGGTCATCCAGAACACCACCGCCAGCCGCAGCGGCACCCTGCTGGACGGCGCGGGCAACAGCCTGGGCACCGTCCAGGCCGACAAGCTGCTCTACGCGACCATGACCGGCACCGACGTCGCCCTCTACCAACTCACCGACACCTACGGGTCGATCAGCTCCAAGTACGGCGCCACCGCGCTGACGATCAGCGACTCGCACCCGACCGACGGCGCGTCGATGTACATACCCTCGTCGTACTGGAAGCAGGTCTGGAACTGCTCCGTCAACGGCTTCGTGCCGACCCTGCGCGAGGACGCCTGGACCTGGCACGACTCGCTGCGCTACAGCTCCGGGTGCAACACCACGCACGGCACCTCCGGTTCGCCGATCGTCGACTCCGCCAGCGGGCGGATCATCGGCATCAACAACACCGGCAATGACGACGGCGCCATGTGCACCCTCAACAACCCGTGCGAGGTGGCCGCCGACGGCACCACCAAGGCCTACAAGGGCCAGAGCTACGGCGAGGAGACGTACTGGTTCACCACCTGCCTGAACTCCTCCACCCGGGCCATCGACCTCAACGTGGCCGGCTGCCTGCTCACCAAGCCGGCCGGCAGCGCCGTCTCGGTGACCAACCCGGGCAACCAGTCCACCGCCGTCGGCGGTGCGGTCAACCTCCAGATCAACGCCTCCGGTGGCACCGCCCCGCTGTCCTACGCCGCGACCGGCCTGCCCGCCGGGCTGTCGATCAACTCCTCCACCGGCGTCATCGCGGGCACCGTCTCCACCGCGGGCAGCTCCACCGTGACCGTCACCGTCACGGACGCCGCGGGCAAGTCGGCCTCCACCTCCTTCACCTGGGCGGTCTCCACCGGTGGCGGCAGCTGCACCCCGGCGCAGCTGCTGGGCAACGCGGGCTTCGAGACCGGCACCGCCACCCCGTGGACGACGTCGAGCGGCGTGGTGGACAACAGCTCCTCCCAGGCGGCCCACGGCGGCTCCTGGAAGGCGTGGATGAACGGCTACGGCTCGACCCACTCGGACTCGCTGTCGCAGACGGTGAGCATCCCGTCGGGCTGCAAGGCGACGCTGAGCTTCTGGCTGCACATCGACACCGCCGAGTCGGGCAGCACCGCGTACGACAAGCTGACCGTGTCGGTCAACGGCACCGCGCTGAAGACCTACTCCAACGTGGACGCCGCGGCCGGCTACCAGCAGCGCACCTTCGACCTGTCGGCCTACGCGGGCCAGACGGTCACCGTGAAGTTCGCCGGGACCGAGGACGCCTCGCTCCAGACCAGCTTCGTGATCGACGACACCTCCGTCCAGACCGGCTGACCGGGTAACGCCCAAGGGGCGGTGGCTGGTTCGACGGTCACCGCCCCCGGGTGCGCACCGGCCTATGCTGGTCGGATGATCAAGCCGATAGAGCTGGTGATTTTCGACTGCGACGGCGTCCTGGTGGACAGCGAGGTGATCGCCGTCCGGGTGCTGGTGCGCCTGGGGGCGGAGCACGGCTGGCCGCTTACCGAGGCGGAGGCGATCGAGCTCTTCGTCGGACGGTCCGAGGCCGCCAACCGGGCGACGGTCGCCGAACGGCTGGGCGCCGAGACGGCCGTCCTGTGGAGCAAGCGCTTCGTCGAACTGCACGCCGAGGCGGTGGACGCCGGGCTGACCCCCGTGGCCGGCCTCCCGGAAGCCCTGGCCGCGATCACCCTGCCCACCTGCGTGGCCTCCAGCGGCACCCACGAGAAGATGCGCCACACCCTGGGCCGCACCGGCCTCCACGACCACTTCGCCGGACGGATCTTCAGCGCCACCGAGGTCGCCCGCGGCAAGCCCGCCCCCGACCTCTTCCTGCACGCCGCGCGCTCGATGGGCGTCGACCCGGCCGCCTGCGTGGTGGTCGAGGACAGCCGGCCCGGCGTCGAGGCCGCCCGCGCCGCAGGGATGCGCGCGCTCGGCTACGCGGGCGGCGTCACGGTCGCGGAGCGGCTGGCCGGGCCGGGCACCGTGGTCTTCGACGACATGCGCCAGCTGCCCGGCCTGATCGCCGCGGGCGCGGTCCACCCGGGCTAGCGGCTCGCCCTCCGGCCTGGCGCGGCAATTCGGTTGCCCGGCCCGGCAGGCGGGTGGCAGGGTCGGGCACCATGGCCTCCTCCCGCAAGCTGCACGCCGACGAACTGGACATCGACGAGGCCCTGGTGCGCCGGATGGTCGCCGAGCAGTTCCCGCAATGGGCCGGTCTGCCGGTCGAGCCGGTGGAACCGGCCGGGACCAGCAACGCGATGTACCGGCTGGGCGCGGAGCTGGTGGTGCGCATCCCGCGGATCCCCGGGGTGGTCGAGGAGATCGCCAAGGAGGACGTCTGGCTGCGCCGCCTGGCCCCGCGGCTGCCGGTCCCGGTGCCGGTCCCGCTGGCCGTGGGCGGGCCGGTCGACGGCTGCCCCTGGCCCTGGTCGGTGCTGCGCTGGATCGACGGCGACACCCCGACGGCCGGCCGGACTGCCGAACCCGGTCTGCTGGCCCGGGACTTGGCGGACTTCGTGACCGCGATGCGCGGGATCGACCCGGCCGGCGCGCCCGCCGCCTACCGCAGCGAGTCGCTGGCGGACCGGGACACCGGGACGAGGAAGGCGATCGCGGCCGTGCCGGACCTGGTCGACGCCGCCGCCGTGGCCGCCGCCTGGGAGCACGCGCTGCGCGCCCCCGCGCCCGCCGGCCCCCCGGTCTGGCTCCACAGTGACCTCCAGCCCGGCAACCTGCTGGTCTCCCCGGACGGCCGGCTGAGCGCGGTCATCGACTTCGGCTGTGCGGGCCTGGGCGAACCGGCCGTCGACCTGATCCCCGCCTGGTACGTCCTGCCCGCCGCCGCCCGTGAGGCGTTCCGCGCGGCCGCGGCCCCCGACGACGCGGCCTGGGCCCGGGCCCGCGGCTGGGCCCTGTCGATCGCCCTGCTGGAGGTCGCCTACTACCGGGACAGCGACCCGAGGATGACCGCCATCGCCCGCCACGTCATCGCCGAGGTCCTGGCCGAGCACGCGTAGCGGGACGGGCGCCGCGCCCTGCGGCTCCCCGCCCGTCGTACGGGCGGAGAGCGGCGGGGCCGCCGGCGGGTCAGCCGATCGACAGCCAGCCCGAGTACGTGTTGGTCAGCACCAGCAGCCCGGTGTCGCCGTCGTAGAGGGCGTTGTTCAGCTGGATGTGCCCCGTCTCGCGCATGTCGTAGTTGCACTCCGCCCACTTGCCGACGCCGAGGGCGTTGCGGCACGCGCCGGTGCGGCCGTAGTCGGTGCTCCACCGGCCGACGGCGGAGAAGCCGTCCTTCGCGGTGTCGAGCACGAGCACCTTGTCGCCGGCCTTGTCGAAGCAGGTCTTCACCCCGGGGCTGGTGATGCACGGCAGGCTGTCCGCCGTGATCGCGGACTCCGACAGGGTGACGGGCGTCCCGAACGTGAGCGGGTCGGCCTGCGGCGCGGCGACGGCCTGGCCGCCGCCGAGGGCGGTGAGCCCGAGCGTCAGGGCGGCGATGCCGACGGCGGCGGCGGATCGCAGGGTCGTGCGGGGCCGGGTTCCGTTGCTGGACATGGATGTTCCCCCTTCGAGGGTGCTGGTGTCGGTCCGTGTCCACCGGAGGAGCCCCCGTGGTGGACACGACATCAGCTTGCCGACCCCCCAGTGGGGTTGTCGTTAGCAGCCGGTCCACGTCCGCTTCGCTCAGCGTCCACCCGTGGCCGTCGCGGCGCCGCCGTGGCGGTAGTCGCGGGGCGGCAGCCCGTACGCGCCGCGGAAGGCGCGGCTGAAGTCGGCGGCGCGGGGGAACCCGCAGCGGGCCGCGATGACGTGGACGGGGGTGGCGGCCAGGGCCGGGTCGGCGAGGTCGCGGCGGGCCCGTTCGAGGCGCTGGCGGCGGATCCAGGCGGCGACGGTCTCCTCCTCGGCCTCGAAGAGGCGGTGCAGGTAGCTGACCGAGATGTGGTGCGCGGCGGCGACGGCGCCGGGGTTGAGGTCCGGCTCGTGCAGGTGGGCGCGGATGAAGGCCCGGATCCGTTGGACCAGTGCTCGGCGCCGGCTCTCCGGTGGTACGGCGTCCTCGGCGTCGAGGTGGTGGGCGAGCAGTGCCGACACCAGGTCGAGGGCGGCGGCGCCCAGCCGGGGCGCGTCGCCGGTGCGGTAGGCGCCGGTGTCGGCGGCGATGCCGGCGAGCAGTTGGACGAGCAGGGCGCCCACCCCTTCGCCCCCGGGCATCCGGCGGGCGATCAGCTCGGCCACCTTGTCCGGGGGCAGCGGCAGCGCCTGCCGGGGGATGGTCAGCCAGGTCCCGTGGATCTGCCGGCGCGGATCGTCGGTGTTCACCTGGAGGGAGATGGGTCGGACGCTGTCGTACATCACCAGGTCCCGAGGGCGCCACTCGCCGTGGCCGTCGGACCTGGCCGCGGGGCCGGCGCCGGGGACGGGGAGCGAGAGGAGGTAGAACTCCGGGTCGGACGAGCGGATCAGGCGCGCCGGCCGGCGTACGGTGATCGGCGGGCTCTCCATGTTCCAGAGCTGTAGCTCACCGAGCGTCAGGACGCGCAGGTCCGCCCGGAAGTCGACGGCGTGTCCGGTGCTGGCCTCGAACGGAGCGCTCCTCTCGGCGAGTCGGTGCCGCCAGTACTCGAAGCGGTCCGGTGGATCCACGTCCTCGGTCCGGAACACCGACTCGTCCAGCATGCCCGCCCTCCCCGACTCGCGCTTCTGGTAAGGGCATTGTCACATCACGAACGGTCGCGTTCAGGACGGCCCGCGGGGCACCTGGTGCTGCCACTCCCGGGCGAACACCACCGAGCCGGCCTCCAGCGCCCGCAGCTGGACGACGCTGATGAAGTGTTCGGCGTCGCAGCGCAGTTGGGTGCGGGTCTGGACGGTGACGTCCCAGCCGATGTCGGGCCGCTCCAGCCGGACGGTGCGGTCGGTGCGGGCCTGGGCGCTGAGCGGGGCGCCGGCGAGCACCCGGTAGGCGGTGACGGTGTGTTCGTCGCGGACCAGGCCGTCGGGGTGGGTGCGGGTGCCGTCGGTGGCGGGGGAGAGCTCGGCGCGCCACTCGTGGCGGCCGATGTCGTGCACGGTGAGGTGTTCGGGCCGGACGGTGAGCGGTTCGGTGAGGTGGATGTCGAGCGGTGCGGGCAGCACCGGGGGCTCGAAGGTGACGGGCGGGGCGCCGACGTCGGCGGCGAGGTGGCGCACCGGCAGGCTCAGGGTGGAGCGGGACGGGTCGACGCCGTACCCGGTGTCCTCCGCGGGGGGCCAGACCCAGGGCCAGTAGACCGAGGAGAGGGCGAGCCGCAGCCGGTGCCCGGCCGGGACCGTCCAGGCGCAGGCCGCGAGCTCGACCTCGGCGTCGGGCCCGTCGGCGACCAGGAAGCCCCGGGTGACCAGCTCCGAGGTGCCGTCCGGGCCGACCGCGCACAGCCGGACCGTCACCTGGACGGGTGCCCCGTCCTCGCGCAGCCGCAGCCGGACGGTCGGGGCGCCGAGCAGCTCGACGGGTTCGGGCAGCGGCTGGGAGTCGAAGCAGACCGAGCGGCCGTCCTCCTCGCGCTGGTCCGGCGGCCGGTCGGCGGGACGGCCGTGGGGGACGTAGGCGCCCGCGTTCAGGCCGGTGTGCTGCGGGGACCGGACCGGGACGTACCGGTCGTGGGCGGCGGTGCCGGCGGTGCGCAGCGGCCCGTCCAGGCCGTAGTGGATCTCCCGGACGTCGGGGGAGGGCCAGGCCTCGTCCCCGGTCCAGCGGGTGGCGAGCCAGGTGCGCAGGGCGGGTTCCTTGAGGGCGCCGTTGTCGATGCCGCGCAGCCAGTGGTCCCACCAGCGCAGGGTGTCGGGCAGGGCGGCCTCGGGCAGGCCGTGCGGCCAGGGGCCGATCAGGGCGCGCGCGGTCGGGGACTCGGCGAGCAGCCGCAGCACGAAGGAGCAGGACGGGTCGCCCCAGCCGGCCACGGCGAGGGCGGGCACGGACACCGGGACGGTGCTCTCGCGGGGTGCGAGCCAGTCGTCGACGGGCGGCTGCAGCGCCTCCAGCCGGGCCAGCCAGGCGGCCCGCCAGGCGTCGCCGACGTGCCGCGGGTCCGGCGGCAGGGCGGCGTCGGCGACCAGGGCGGTGAGCCGGGTGTGCAGGTCGGCGGCGAGCACGGCCCCGCCGAGCCGGTGGCCGCCCTCGGGGCAGGCGGTGACGACGGCGCCGACGGTGCCGGGGGTGCGGGCGGCGAGCCGCAGGGCGGTGGTGCCGGCGGTGCCGGTGCCGAGCAGGCCGAGCCGGCCGTTGCACCAGGGGCGGCGGGCGAGCCAGTCGACCACGGCGGCGCCGTCGGCCAGCTCCTGTTCGCCGCCGGGTTCGCCGGGGATGCCCTCGGAGTTGCCGTGCCCGCGGGTGTCGACCCGGACGGCGGCGTAGCCGTGGCCCGCGTACCAGGGGTGGCGGCGGGCGTCCTCGGCGGCGGTCCGGTCGGTGAGGCGGCCGCCGGAGTACTCCAGCAGCGCGGGGCCGGGCTCGTCACCGACCGGCCGCCACAGCCGGGCGGCCAGCCGGGTGCCGTCGGGCAGCGGGATGCGCAGGTCCTCGCGGGTGGTGTGGAAGGGGTAGGACGGCATGGCCGCTCCCATCGGTCCCGGGCGTCGGCCTTCCGACGGTTCGGTATTTCCGACAGTAGGGGAGGGAGCGGCCCTTTTCCTGATGAGAGGGGCCTGATGAGGAGGCCTGGTGAGCGGGGGCCTGATGAGCGGGGCCCCGGTGGGGGCGCCCCAGGTCAGGCCTTGCTCAGCCAGGCGGTGGCGTTGAGGGCGAGGGCGGCGTCGGTGCCCGCCGGGTCGTCCCAGCCGTTGTACAGGGTGTTGCCGGACTGGCCGGTGCCGTCGTCGATCGGGGAGCTGTCGCCCCAGATCGCGACCCGGCCGGAGCCGAAGGTGCTGGTGACGAAGAACGCGCCGGTGTTGCCGCTGTAGCCGGTCCGGTAGACCAGGCCCTTGACGTTCGGGTTGTCGGCGGGCTTGAGGGTGAAGGTGGTGCCGTTGCGCAGGATGGAGCCGGTGACGGTGCCGAAGGGGCCGTGCAGCACCGGGTCGGTCGGGGCGTCGGCCGCGCGCGGGTTGTCGGTGGTGATGTTGAGCAGGTCGACCGAGAAGCCGAAGGGGTCGTTGTTGTTCACCCCGTTGTTGGTCAGCAGGTCGTTGATGATCTTCGGGGAGTCCCAGCCGTCGTTGTTGCGGTCGCTGTTGTTGTGGTCGGAGACCAGGAAGAGCCCGCCGCCGTTCTTCACGAAGTTCATGATCGCGGCCTTTTCGCCCGCGGAGAAGCGCGTGTTGGGCTCCGGGATCACGAAGGTGTCGAAGTTGGCGAGGTCGAGCGCGGCGCCGGTGCCGTAGCTGATGGTGGACCCGGCCGGGAGGGTCTTCAGGCTGTACTGGCCGGTCTTCTGGAGGGCGACGCCCCAGGCGGACAGGGCGCCGGTCCAGCTCTTCTCGGTGGTGGGGTTGGCGTTCTGGGCCAGCGGGTCGGGCTGGCTGGTGCTGATGATCCAGTCGGCGTTGCCCGCGGTCTCGGCCTTGCTGTTGTCGAACAGCACCCGGTGCGGGGTGGCGCCGACGGTGGCGGTCCCGGCGGCGGACGCGGTGAGTGCGGCGGACGCGGTGAGTGCGGCGGGCGCGGCGGGGCCGGGCGCGGCGGTGGCGGCGGGGGTGGTGAGACCGGCCGTGAGCAGGGCCGTTCCGGCGAGGGCCGCGGCGGTTCGGATGCGGATCGTCATGTGCCGTTCCTCCGTGGGGAGTTGAGGGGGCAGCGCTCAGGTTTTCGCGCGTAGAACGGGAGTATCCGCGCGTAGAGCGCAGGGTGAAAGCCCTCCGAGGTTACGAAGCCTTGTACGGGTCGTGACGATCTTCGGGAGGGGGGTGGAAGCCGGGGAGAGCGGGGGGAGACGAATCCGTAATTGCGCATGACTTGCAACTGCGCGCACCGAGGCGGAAAGATGGCCCAGCTTCCGACCGCCCGACCGAAAGGACACGAAGATGACTGCCCCCCGCTGGCGCGACCGGCTCACCCGTGAGGAGTGGATCCGCCTGGCCGGAATGGGCGGATTCATCCTCGCGCTCCACGTCATCGGCTGGTTCACCCTGCTCGCGGTGGTCGAGCCCGAGCACTACGACGTCGGCGGCCAGGTGTTCGGCGCCGGCATGGGCCTGACCGCCTACACCCTCGGCATGCGGCACGCCTTCGACGCGGACCACATCGCCGCCATCGACAACACCACCCGCAAGCTGATGGGCCAGGGCAAGCGGCCGCTGTCGGTCGGCTTCTGGTTCTCGCTCGGGCACTCGTCGATCGTCTTCGGCCTCTGCGCGCTGCTGGCCCTCGGCATCCGCTCGCTGGCCGGCCAGGTGGAGTCCGACGACTCGACGCTGCACGAGATGACCGGCCTGATCGGCGTCGCCGTCTCCGGCACCTTCCTGCTGCTGCTCGGCCTGATCAACCTGGGCGCCTTCAACGGCATCCTCAAGGTCTTCCGCCGGATGCGCGAGGGCGACTACGACGAGGCGGAGCTGGAGCGCCAGCTGGAGCGGCGCGGGCTGATGAACCGCATCCTCGGCAGGGTCACCAGGGCCGTCACCAAGCCCTGGCACATGTACCCGGTGGGCCTGCTGTTCGGCCTGGGCTTCGACACCGCCACCGAGGTGTCCCTGCTGGTGCTGGCGGGCGGCGCGGCGGCCTTCTCGCTGCCCTGGTACGCGCTGCTCACGCTGCCGATCCTGTTCGCGGCCGGAATGAGCCTGCTGGACACCATCGACGGCTCGTTCATGAACTTCGCGTACGAGTGGGCCTTCTCCAAGCCGGTCCGCAAGATCTACTACAACCTGACCGTCACCGGGCTGTCGGTGCTGGTCGCGCTGGTGATCGGCTCGATCGAGCTGATCGGCCTGCTCGGCGAGAAGCTGGACATCACCAGCGGTCCGGTCGCCTGGATCGGCGCACTGGACCTCAACTTCGTCGGCTACGCCATCGTCGGACTGTTCGTGCTCACCTGGGCCGCGGCGATCGCCTACTGGAAGCTCGGCAACGTCGAGGAGAAGTGGTCGGCGGGGCTGGCCGCCGGTTCCGCGGTCGGTGCCGCCTCCGCCTCCGCCTCCGCGAAGTCCGAGTAGGGCGCGCAGGACCGAGGGGCCGGTGACCGGGGGTTCGGTCGCCGGCCCCTCGGGGCTTTCCGGGGGCGCGCCGGGCGGGCGCCGCGCGGGCGGCGGTAGGGGCGCGGCACCCGCGCGCGCGGCGGTTCGGGCGCCGCGGCCGCGCTACTTCAGCGCGGCGAGCACCGCCTGGGCCATCACCTGCTCGCCGGTCGCGTTGGGGTGGAACGGCACGGCGGGCGAGCCGGGCAGCGCGCCCTCGATCCAGCGGTCGTCCGAGCAGACGTCGTGCCCGAGGGTCGGCGTCGCGGTGTCCACGTAGGTCGCGCCGTTCGCGGCCGCGGTGGACTTCAGCGCGGCGTTCAGCTTGTTGAGCACGCCGTGCATGTACTCGACGTCGCCCGGCGTCACCGGCTGGCGCAGGATGCACTTCGAGCCGTCGGCGGGCAGCACGGACGGGTAGCCGACCAGCAGCACCCTGGCCCCGGGCGCCTTGGCGTGGATGCGCTTGAGGGTGTCGGCCAGCTGCGGGGCGATGGTGGTGCGGATCCGCTCGGCCAGGTCGTCGGTGCCGTACTGCCAGGACATGCTGCTCCAGTCCCAGTGGCCGTGGTGGTAGACGTCCTTGCAGGGCGTGCCGAGCGGGTTGACGACGGCGCCGGCGATGCAGGTGGCGACCAGTTCGCCGAGGCCGAGGTCGCTGGCCGCGAGGTCGTTGCCGCCGATCCCGAGGGTGACCAGGTCGGTGTCGGCGGTCACCGCGTCCAGTTGCGGGTCGTTGACCCTGATGAAGGCGTCGTACTGGGGCTGCGTCATCGCCTTGATCTTGGCCGCGGAGCAGGTGACGTCGGTGTACCGGCCGGACTTGAGGGCGGCGGCGACCAGGTGGCCGTAGTTGCGGTCGGAGCGCAGGCACAGACCGGCCGACTGGCCCGGCACGCCGGCGCCGGCGGCGTAGGAGTCGCCGAGCGCCACGTAGTGCTTCGGCGCGGCGCCGGCGGCCTGGGCGCTGGTGGAGGTGAGCGCGAGTGCGGCACCGAGGGCGACGGCGGCGAGCGCGGTGGAATTCCGGAGGTGCCGGGATTTCCGGGCAGGGCGGAGCACGATTCCTCCTGGGGGAGAGAAACGACGGGTGGGGGTCGCATCGAGCCGGGCCACAGCTACTCGCAGGTAAGTTACTGCCAGGTTTCCCGGACGTCCATGGTTTGCGCGGAAATTGCCGACATTCCGTCAGGCCGGGCCCGGACGGAATTCCGCATTTCGCCCCACCGGATGCCGAACGGCTATCGCACGGCTCTCGAACGGCTATCGCGCCACTGCCGGCGGCAATTCCGAAACGGCCCGGAGCGGAATTCACGCGGGCGGTTGTTACCCGCCGGTTGACCGGACGTCACCGCAGACCGCAGTATCGGGCGCACAGCGGCGACGCGTCCCGGACGCGCCGCCACCGCGAGCCCCGACGGAGGACTGCGCATGGCCCTGGACGCCGACGTCATCGTCATCGGAGCGGGCCTCGCGGGCCTCGCCGCCACCGCCGAACTCGCCGACGCCGGACGGAAGGTGATCCTCCTCGACCAGGAGCCCGCCGCCTCCTTCGGCGGCCAGGCGCACTGGTCCTTCGGCGGCCTCTTCCTGGTCGACTCGCCCGAGCAGCGCCGGATGCGGATCCGCGACTCGCACGCCCTCGCCCTGCGGGACTGGCTCGGTACGGCCGGCTTCGACCGGCCCGAGGACGCCTGGCCGCGCCGCTGGGCCGAGGCGTACGTGGACTTCGCGGCGGGCGAGAAGCGCTCCTGGCTGCACGGCATGGGCGTGCGGTTCTTCCCGGTGGTCGGCTGGGCCGAGCGCGGCGGCTACCTCGCCGACGGGCCCGGCAATTCGGTGCCGCGCTTCCACATCACGTGGGGCACCGGGCCGGGGCTGCTGGCGCCCTTCGTCCGGCGGGTCCGCGCCGCCGCCGCGCGCGGCCTGGTGGACCTGCGCTTCCGGCACCGGGTCACCGGGCTGTCCGCCACCGCGGGCGCCGTCGACACCATCACCGGCGAGGTGCTGGTGCCGAGCCCGGCGGGCCGGGGCGAGGCCAGCTCGCGCGAGGCCGCCGGGAGCTTCGAGCTGCGCGCCCAGGCCGTGATCGTCACCTCCGGCGGCATCGGCGGCAACCACGACCTGGTCCGCAAGGCCTGGCCGGCCCGGCTCGGCACCCCGCCCGCCAGGCTGCTCTCCGGGGTGCCCGCGCACGTGGACGGACTGATGCTGGAGGTCGCCGGCCGGGCCGGGGCCAGCCTGATCAACGGCGACCGGATGTGGCACTACACCGAGGGCATCGAGAACTGGGACCCGATCTGGGCCCGGCACGGCATCCGCATCCTGCCCGGCCCCTCCTCGCTCTGGCTGGACGCGCGGGGCAGGCGGCTGCCCGTCCCGCTGTTCCCCGGCTTCGACACCCTCGGCACGCTCGAACACATCATGTCCACCGGGTACGAGTACACCTGGTTCGTGCTCAACCAGCGGATCGTCGAGAAGGAGTTCACCCTCTCCGGCTCCGAGCAGAACCCCGACCTGACCGGCAAGTCGGTGCGCGGCGTGCTCGGGCGCGCGCTGCCCGGCGCCCCCGGCCCGGTCCAGGGCCACCTGCGGCACGGCCGGGACTTCGTGGTCGCCCGCGACCTCGCCGACCTCGCCCGGGGCATGAACGCCAGGACCGGCGAACCGCTGATCGACCCGGACGAGCTGCGCCGCACCGTCGAGGACCGCGACCGGCAGCTGGCCAACCCCTTCGCCAAGGACCTCCAGGTCACCGCGATCCACGGGGCCCGCCGCCACCTCGGCGACAGGCTCATCCGCACCGCCGCCCCGCACCGCATCCTCGACCCGGGCGCCGCGCCGCTGATCGCCGTCCGGCTGAACATCCTGACCCGCAAGTCGCTGGGCGGACTGGAGACCGATCTGTCCTCGCGGGTGCTGCGGCCGGACGGCGAGGTGCTGCCGGGGGTGTACGCGGCCGGCGAGGCCTCCGGGTTCGGCGGCGGGGGCGTGCACGGGTACCGCTCCCTGGAGGGGACGTTCCTGGGCGGCTGCCTGTTCTCGGGCCGTACGGCGGGACGGGCGGCGGCCCGGGCGGTCGGGTAGCGGCGCCGGGGGCGGCGTCAGAAGGTGGCCGGCGGCTCCAGCCCCAGCGGCCGGGCGGCCCGGCCGCGGACGGCGAGGACGATCGCCGCGATCAGGCCGATGACGGCCAGCAGCAGCCCGAGCGCGGCCAGGACGAGTGCCCCGGCGAGCTTGCCGGGCAGCGCCTCGTCGCCGGCGCCGTTGTGCCACACCACCCGCTCGCCGACCTTGGCGAGGTCGACGGTGCCCTGCTGGTCGGCCAGGTTGATCCGGGAGTCGAAGGCGTCGGCGCGGCGGTCCCCCATGAGGAAGGCCCGGCCCGGCGGGACGGTGACGTCGAAGTCGAGGTAGCAGGTGTGGGCCTGCCGGGCCGGCGGCTCGTCGACCGGCTTCCCGTTGAGGCTGAACTGCCCGTTCGCGCAGGCGATGCGGTCGCCGCCCAGGGCCATGGCCCGCTGGACGACCATGCCCTGCAGCGTCCAGGGGGAGTCGACGGCGTAGACCTCGCCGTGGCGCACGTCCGCGGGCCGGACCCGTTCGGTCCAGAGCCCGGTGCCCGACCGCAGCTCCGGCGACATCGTCTCGCCCGTCATGCGGTGGTAGCCGTAGCCGGAGCCGACCACGGCGAACCCGAGCACGGCGCACAGGATCCCGACCACTCCCACGGCCACCGATATCCGTGTACCGCGGCGGCCCCTTCGCTTCGGCATCCGGCCGTCCTCCCCTTGTCGTTCGTGACTCGTGTTGCGGCCCGTGGGCCGTGCGCATCCTAAGGGTCTGGCGGGCGCCCCCTGGCCTGCGGGTACAGTGCGGGGGCCGGTGCGGAGCGCGCCGCCGACCACGAGGGGGAGCAGAGCCGATGAGCCGCCGAGAGCGCGACGGTGCCCGGGACCGCAAGCGGGGCGCCGGTGCCCCCGTGACCGTCACGGTCTGCCGGGGCTGCTGCTGCGGCACCGAGGCCAAGCACCCCGGGGTGGACCATGCGGGCCAGTACGAGCGGCTGCGGACGGCGGTGGGTTCGGCGGGCCGGGTCCGGGCGGTCAAGTGCCTGGACGTGTGCACCCAGTCGAACGTGGTGGTGGTCGGCCCCTCGGCGGAGGGCCGGGCGGCGGGCGGCCGGCCGGTCTGGCTGGGCTTCGTGCTGATGGACGAGATGATCGACGAGATCGGCGCCTGGGTGCGCGCGGGCGGCCCGGGCCTGGCCGATCCACCGGGGCTGCTGGACCTCCAGCTGATCTCGGTGTCCCGGCGGGTCCGCGAGGGCCTGCCGGAGTGAGGCCGGGCTCCGGCTGAGCTCGGCCCCCGGTCCTACCGGATGATCGTCGGATCATGTCTACCCGGGGCGAACCCGGGTCGGTCCGGGTGCCTTCACCACTACCATGACCGGTGGCGCCGGGCCCTCGCGGACGGCGCCGAGCCGATTCCGCGCGAGGGAGGAAGCCGATGACGACGGTCTGCCGCATCTGCGCGGGCACCGGCCGGACCGCCGGTCTCAGCTGCCGGACCTGCCAGGGCACCGGCACCACCGAGGTGGGCGGCGGGGGCGGCAACTGCTTCCTCTGCGACGGCACCGGGGTGTACGTGCGCTACCGGGTGGACGCGACCGGGGCCAAGCACGCCTACCGGGACGAGATCTGCCGCACCTGCGACGGCACCGGCAACCGGGCCGCCACCCAGTGGGACGAGCCCTCCGGCTGAGGACGGCCCCGGCCCGGGTCCGGTGACGCCCACTCAGCCCGGGGGACCGGTGGGGGCCATGATGCGGCGTCGAGACGGTACGGGTACGCCCTTTACCGAATCATGGTCGAACATTGGCGTTCGAATGACGGGTACGCTGCGACCCGTTCACCCGGCGTCCGTGCGCGATCAACGTGCCGCTGGAAGAGTCCCGCGCATGGATATCCCCAACATGGGCGTGCCGGCCAAGCTTGCCGACCGCATGAGCATGGCCGAGCAGCACGAGTACCTGCGGGCCCGTTTCTCCCGCCGCCGGATGCTGCGCGCCGGTGCCGTGACCGTGGGCGCCGTCGCCGTCGGCGGCGCACTGGGCAGCGGGACGGCCTTCGCCGCCCCGGCCGGCCCGCAGCTGCTGACCGGTGGCACGACCAGCGGCATCGACGGCGCGCTGGTCGCGCCGACCGGCCGTCACCTCCAGTTCGGCCCCGAGCCGGACACCCAGTTCCGCGTCTCCTGGCAGGTGCCGGCCCCGGTCAAGAAGCCGTTCCTGCGCTTCGGAAAGACCCCGTGGGAGCTGAGCCACAAGGTCCAGGCCGAGGTCCGCGCCCTGCACACCCCGGCGCTGACCCCCAACAGCCAGCCGGTGGACCAGTACTACCTGCACGTGGCGCTGGAGGACCTGCGCCCCGACACCGTCTACTACTACGGTGTCGGCCACGAGGGCTTCGACCCGGCCTCGCAGCAGCAGATCTCCACCCTGCACACCTTCCGCACCGCGCCCTCCCGCGACCACCGCTGGGGCAAGGTGTACGAGCCGTTCACCTTCACCGCCTTCGGCGACCAGGGCGTCAGCGCGCACGCGGCCGGCAACGACCACATCATCAAGGCCCAGAACCCGGCCTTCCACCTGCACGCCGGCGACATCTGCTACGCCGACCCGGCCGGTTCCGGCACCGACCCGGACAAGTCCGTCTTCAACGCGAAGACCTGGGACGACTTCCTGGTGCAGACCGAGACGGTCGCCGCCGAGATCCCGTGGATGGTCGCGTACGGCAACCACGACATCGAGGCCTGGTACTCGCCGAACGGCTACGGCGGCGAGAACGCCCGCTTCTTCCTGCCGAACAACGGCCCGGACCCGCGCGCCGTCCCCGGCGTCTACACCTTCCGCTACAAGAACGTCGGCGTCATCTCGCTGGACGCCAACGACGTCTCCTACGAGATCCCGGCCAACCTGGGCGTCTCGGCGAACAAGCAGACCAAGTGGCTGGAGCGCACCCTCAAGGACCTGCGCAACGACGAGACCGTCGACTTCGTCGTGGTCTTCTTCCACCACTGCGCCTTCTCCACCACCGTCGCGCACGCCTCCGAGGGCGGTGTCCGCGAGGCCTGGGTGCCGCTGTTCGAGAAGTACCGGGTGGACCTGGTCATCAACGGCCACAACCACATCTACGAGCGCACCGACGCGATCCTCGGGAACAAGGTCTCGAAGCAGGTGCCGAGCGGCGCCACCATCGAGCCGGCCAAGGACGGCGTGGTCTACGTCACCGCGGGTGCGGCCGGTCGCAGCCTGTACAAGTTCGACGTGCCGGACACCTACGAGGGGCACGAGAACCACCAGGACGAGGTCAAGACCTACTACTGGAGCAAGGGCAAGGTGAAGACCCCCGAGACCATCCAGTGGTCGCGGGTGCGCTACACCGGCTACTCCTTCATCAAGGTCGACGTCACCCCGAAGCACCTGGGCCAGAAGTCGGTCATGAAGGTCACCGCGCTGGCCGAGGACGGCACGCAGATCGACAACTACACGATCCTGCGCACGGTCGGCGAGGGCTGGGACTCGAACCGCGACGACGACGGCCAGGGCGGCGGCTGGGGCTGGTAGTCCCCGAGCGGCCGGCGTTCCCCGGACGCGCCCGACGGGCCCCGGCGGTGAGGGAGGACCTCAGCGCCGGGGCCCGTACATGATGACGCCGACCCCGGCCAGGCAGACCAGCGCGCCCAGGACGTCGTAGCGGGTCGGGCGGAAGCCGTCCACCACCACGCCCCACAGCAGCGAGCCGGCCACGAACACCCCGCCGTACGCGGCCAGCACCCGGCCGAAGTTGCTGTCCGGCTGCAGGGCGGCCACGAAGCCGTACGCGCCGAGCGCCACCACCCCCAGGCCGGCCAGCCACCACGGCCGCTGCTCGCGCACGCTCTGCCAGACCAGCCAGCAGCCGCCGATCTCGGCGACGGCGGCGAGGACGAACAGGGCGACGGAGCGAAGGACGGTCATGCCGTCGAGCCTAAGGGTGTGTCCCGGGGCGTCAGCTCTGGCGGTACGTGGCCAGGAAGCGCCCGATCCGGTTGACGGCCGTCTCCAGGTCGTCGGCCCGGGGCAGGGTGACGAAGCGGAAGTGGTCCGGGCGCGGCCAGTTGAAGCCGGTGCCCTGGACGACGTGGATCTTCTCGCGCAGCAGCAGGTCCAGCACGAACCGCTCGTCGTCGACGATCCGGTGCACCGCCGGGTCCAGCCTGGCGAAGGCGTACAGCGCGCCCTTGGGCTTGACGCAGCTGACGCCGGGGATCTCGTTGAGCGCCTTGACGGCGATGTCGCGCTGCTCGGTGAGCCGGCCGCCGGGCAGCACCAGGTCGTTGATGGACTGGTGGCCGCCGAGTGCCGCCTGCACGGCGTACTGGGCGGGCACGTTGGGGCACAGCCGCATGCCGGAGAGCATGGTCAGGCCCTCCAGGTAGTCGGTGGCGTGCTGCCGGGGGCCGGAGACGACCAGCCAGCCGCTGCGGAAGCCGGCCACCCGGTAGGACTTGGAGAGGCCGTTGAAGGTGAGGGTCAGCACGTCGTCGGCCAGGGCGGCCAGGCAGTGGTGCTCGGTGCCGTCGTAGAGGATCTTGTCGTAGATCTCGTCGGCCAGCACCATCAGGTGGTGGCGGCGGGCCAGGTCGAGGATGCCCTCCAGCAGTTCCTTCGGGTAGACGGCGCCGGTGGGGTTGTTGGGGTTGATGACGACGATCGCCTTGGTGCGGGCGGTGATCCTGGCGGCGATGTCGTCCAGGTCCGGGTACCACTCGGCCTCTTCGTCGCACAGGTAGTGCACGGCCTTGCCGCCGGCCAGCCGGACCGCGGCCGTCCAGAGCGGGTAGTCGGGCATCGGCACGAGGACCTCGTCGCCGTCGTCCACCAGCGCGGTGACGGCCATCTGGATCAGTTCGGAGACGCCGTTGCCGAGGTAGACGTCGTTGACGCTGACGCCCTGGACCCCGCGCTGCTGGTAGTACTGCACCACCGCCCGGCGGGCCGGCAGGATGCCGCGCGAGTCGCTGTAGCCGTGCGCCTTGGGCAGGTTGCGGATGATGTCCTGGATGATCTCCTCGGGCGCCTCGAAGCCGAACGGGGCCGGGTTCCCGGTGTTCAGCCGCAGCACGCTGTGCCCGGCCTCCTCCAGGGCGTTGGCCTGGTCGACCACCGGGCCCCGGATCTCGTAGCACACGTCATTCAGCTTGCTGGACTGTCGAAACTCCATCTGCGGCCTCCCGACCGTCACCACCGCTCCGTTGCTTCAGCTTTGTTCTACCAAGTGTGTACTTGGAAAGTCCAACCTCTTGGCTATGCTGATCCACATGTCACGCCGAAGCTACGACCAGTACTGCGCCGTCGCCCGCGCCCTGGACGCGGTGGGGGAGCGCTGGAGCCTCCTGATCGTCCGTGAGCTGCTCGGCGGCCCGCGCCGCTACACCGACCTGCACGCCGACCTGCCCGGCGTCTCCACCGACATCCTGGCCGCCCGGCTCAAGCAGTTGGAGGCGGAGGAGCTGGTGACCCGCCGCCGGCTGGAGCGGCCCGCCAGCGCGACGGTCTACGAACTGACCGGGCGGGGCCGTGAACTGCGGCCGGTCGTCGAGGCGCTGGGGCAGTGGGGGCTGGCCGCCCTCGGCGAGCAGCGGCCCACCGACGCCGTGCGCGAGCACTGGTTCACGCCCCGCGGGGCGGAGGAGCCGGCGGCGGTCGCGGCCGGCTGACGACCGCGGGCGTGCCCGGTCACCCGGACGGGGCGGCGGCAAGGCCCCCGTCGCCGACCGCCGCCCCGTGTGCCCTCAGAGTGTCCCGGGCCGATAAACGAACGATCGGCGTGCGATGAGCGCCGGGGCCCGTCGCCGCCCCGGACGGGCACGCACGTACGATCGTCGGACCGTCGGACCGCCGGAGTCGTTCCAGGAGAGCGGAGGCCAGCCCGTGCCCACCCCCTACCGCAGCTATGTCGCCGTCGGCGACTCCTTCACCGAGGGCATGGGCGACGACCTGCTGCCGGACGGCCACTACCGGGGCTGGGCCGACCGGGTCGCCTCGGCACTGGCCGCCGAGCGCACCGACGCGCAGCCCCCTGACGCCGGCTTCCGGTACGCCAACCTCGCCGTCCGCGGCAAGCTCATCGGCCAGATCCACGACGAGCAGCTCGCCGCCGCCACCGCGATGGGGGCCGAGCTGGTCACCCTGGCCGGCGGCCTCAACGACGTGCTGCGCCCCGGCTGCGACATCGACGCGGTGGAGCGGCTGCTCGGTCGCTGCGCCGCCGGGCTGCGCGCCACCGGCGCCACCGTCGTGCTGTTCACCAGCACCGACCCCACCCGGCGCATGGCCGGCAGCGCCCGGCTGCTGCCCGCCATCCTGCGGATGAAGGCCTTCGTCCAGGAGCTGGGCCGGCAGGACGGCTTCGCCGTGGTCGACCTGTTCTCCGCGCCCTGCTTCGACGACCGCCGGCTGTGGGCCGAGGACCGCCTGCACCTCTCGCCCGAGGGTCACCGCCGGGTCGCCGCGGGAGTGCTGGAGGCGCTCGGCCGCCCCGCGGCCTTCGACTGGCGCGCCCCGCTGCCCGCCGCCGCCCCGGCCGGCCGCGCCGAGCGGCTGCGCGAGGACGCCCGCTGGCTGGGCACCCACGTCGGCCCGTGGATCGGCCGCCGCCTCACCGGCCGCTCCTCCGGCGACGGCCGCCCGGCGAAGCGGCCGGAGCTGCTGCCGTACCGCTGAGGCCCGCTACTCCCCGGCGCCGGCGCCCGGCGCGTCGAGGACCAGGCTCGCCATCGGGGCGTGGGTGGTCCAGCCCATCGCCTCGTAGAGCGCCCGTCCCTCCGGCGTGCCGACCAGTACGCCGGTGTGCGCGCCCCGCTCGTGCGCGGCGGACTGGAGCGTTCGCATCACCAGGACGCCCAGGCCCCGGCGGCGGTGCTCGGGCACGGTGGTGATCTGGTCCGGTACGGCCACCGGGCCGGCCAGGCCCGCCTGGCCGCGCGCGGCGAGGTGCCCGTCCCCGGTGCGCACCAGCGCCCGGAGGACCCCGCCCCGCTCCCAGGCGGTCACGGTGTACCCGGCCGGGACCTCGGGCCGCTCGGCGGCGAGCGGCACGCTCATCAGGAAGCCCGGCGCGTCCAGGCGCCACCGCTCGTCCAGCCAGGGGCGCACCGTGGCGTCCTCGGCGAACAGCTTCAGCCAGGTGGTCGGCGCGGTGACGGTCTCGGCGAGCTTGCGGACGTCGGCCTCGGTCGGTTCCGGCAGCACGTGCCGGCCCACCTCGCCGGCCGGCGCGCCGACGTCGATGCTCCAGCCCCAGGGCTGGTCCACCGGCTCGGCGGAGCCGCGCGAGACGGCCCAGCCGGAGATCCACATCCGGACCAGGTCCCTGGTGTCCGGTTCCCGCATGTCGCCCACCCCCGTGTGTAATGGTCTCAAAGGCAGTGCACAGCTTACCGGCAGCGAGGGTCGTCGGGCCAGTAGGATTTCCGGGTTCACGGCGCCGCCCGGCGCCGACTGCTGGAAGGACCCCGGAACGTGCGCGAGACCGAGCCGCCGCAGGACCCCACGGCGGCCGCGCCGACCCCGCTGGAATCCGACTGCGGCAGCTGCTTCGGCCTCTGCTGCGTCGCGCTGCCGTTCGCCGCCGGCAGCGACTTCGCCATGAACAAGGCGGCCGGCAGCGCCTGCCACAACCTCCGGACCGACTTCCGCTGCGGCATCCACGCCCAGCTGCGCGACCGGGGCTTCCAGGGCTGCACGGTCTACGACTGCTTCGGCGCCGGGCAGCGGGTCTCCCAGGTGACCTTCGGCGGCCGCAGCTGGCGCGAGGAACCGGACAGCGCCAAGGCGATGTTCGACGTCTTCCCGGTCGTGCGGCAGCTGCACGAGCTGCTCCGCCACCTCACCGAGGCGCTCACCTTCGCCGCCGCCGCTCCCGTCCACGACGAACTGCGGCAGGCGCTGGCGCAGACCGACCGGCTGGCCGGCGGCACCCCCGAGGAGATCCTCGCCGTCGACGTCCCGGCCCACCGGCAGCGGGTCAGCGAGCTGCTGCTGCGCGCCGGTGAACTGGTCCGCGCCGCCGTCCCGCGCCGCCGCGAGCTCCGGGGCGCCGACCTCTTCGGTGCCCGCCTGCGCGGCGCCGACCTGCGGGGGGCCAACCTGCGCGGCGCCCTGCTCGTCGCGGCCGACCTCTCCGGCGCGGACCTGCGCCTCGCCGACCTGGTCGGCGCCGACCTGCGGGACGCCGACCTGGCCGGCGCGGACCTCGGCACGGCCCTCTTCCTCACCCAGGCCCAGCTCAACGCCGCCCGCGGCGACGCCACCACCCGCCTCCCGGACGGCCTCACCCGGCCCGCCCACTGGCCCGAGACCGCCCCGGCCCCGGCGGCCGGCGGCCGGGCCGGAGGAGGGGCCGGGCCCCGCTCCGGCAAGGGCGGCAGCCGCCCCGCCCGGGGCGGACGCCGACGCTAGGGCGTCTCCGACACCTCCGGAAGCCCCGGCGGGCCGGCCGACTTCCCGCGCGGGGAGGCGGGGCTCAGCCGGTCAGCAGGCGGGCGCGCAGAGCGGCGGTCTGCTCCCGGTCGATGCCGAGGGTGCCGGTGAGGTAGGCCTCGACCGAGCCGTAGCGGTCGGCGAGGCCGGCGAGGGTGAGCCGGATGACGGCCTCCGGGGCGCGCCCGAAGGCGGGCCAGCGCAGGGTGCGGCCGGGGTGGGCGGCGTGCCAGTCGGCGACGAAGCGCGGGGTGGCGAGCTCGGTGAGGGCGAAGTCGGCGGCGATGTCGTCCTCGCCGGCGCCGAGCAGGGTGAGCAGCAGGGCGGCGATCAGCCCGGTGCGGTCCTTGCCGGAGGCGCAGTGGAAGACCACCGGGGCGTCGGCGGCCGTGATCACGTCCAGGGTCTGGCGGATCTCCTTCACCCCGTCCTCGGCGACCTCGGCGAAGCGGTCGGCGAGGTAGCGCCACGGGTCGAGCTCCGGGTCGATCTCGGCCTGGTCGTACGGGCGGTGCTCGATCGAGAGGTTGTGGTACTCCAGGCCCTCGAACGCGGGCACCCGGCCCTTGGCGGCGATCTCCCAGGGGTAGCGCAGGTCGATCACGGTCCGCACGCCGAGGGCGTGCAGCCGGTCGAGGTCCGCGGGGGAGTCGAGCTTGCCGAGCGAGTCGGAGCGGTACAGCAGCCCCCACCGGACGGAGCGTCCGCCGGCGGCCGCGTAGCCGCCCAGGTCGCGGAAGTTGTGCAGGGCATCGAAGGAGTGGTGACGAGTCGTCATGCGCGCACTCTAGTCAGCGGCGGGCCGCTCGCCGCGGGGTGGGCCGTAGCCGTGGGCGAGCAGGCCGAAGGCGCCGGTGGCGTCCCCGACGGCCTCGGCGTACAGCTCGTCGGCGGTGCGGCCGTCCCGGATGCGGCGCCAGTTGTGCAGGGCGAGGACCCGCTGGGTGGCGGTGACCTGGGCGGCGAGCAGGGTGGCGGTGAGCTCCTGCGGCCCGGGCAGGCCGGGGCTCGCGCGCAGTGCCTCGGCCAGCGACTGCTCGGCGCGGGCCACGTACTCGCCGACCCGGGCGGCCAGGCTGGGGGTGCCGTGGACCAGGCCGGTGAAGGCGAGCACCGCGGGGTGGTCGTTGAGGCCGGTGACCGGGTCGCGCCGGGTGAGCCCGGCCAGGAAGTCCCGCAGCAGCGCGTCGAGCACCGGTTCGCCGGGCGGCCGGGCGCGGACCACCTCGGCGGCCTGCTCCTGGTGGTCGGCGAAGCGGTGGACGACCAGGTCCTCCTTGGTGGGGAAGTAGGAGAACAGCGTCGGTTTGGAGACCTCGGCGGCGGCCGCGACGTCGGCCACCGACACCCGGTCGAAGCCGTGCTCCAGGAACAGCGCGATGGCCGCCTCGGAGATGGCCCGCCGGGTCCGCTCCTTCTTCAGCTCCCGCAGTCCCGTCATGCGCCTCAGGCTAGCAGCGGGGATTGACCGGGACAGGTTTTGGACCCGGTCCTCCGGCGGGCGTGTCCCGGCCCGGGAGGGCCGCCACCGCGTACGGCGGACGCCCCTAGACACCGCGGTCGGCGAGCACCTCGCGGACGACGTGGCGGGCGTTGGCGGTCAGCGCCTGGTCGGTGTGGCGGTAGTACGGGATCGTCACCAGGGCGATGGAGAACGCCCAGGCGCGGCCGCGGGCCCACATCGCCTCGTCCGCGCGCAGGGCGGTGCGGAAGGCCGGACGGGCGGCGGCGGGCAGCAGGTTCCAGGCGACGATCAGGTCGGCGGTCGGGTCGCCGACGCCCATCAGGGCGAAGTCGATGACGGCGGAGAGCCGCCCGGTGGGGGCGAGCAGCAGATTGCCCGGGGTGAGGTCGCCGTGCATCCAGACCGGCGGGCCGGCGTACTCGGGCAGCCGAAGCGCCTTGTCCCACAGGGCGGTTGCGGCGCCCGTGTCGATCGAGCCGGAGAGCTGGGCGATGGCCGCGCGGGTGGCGCCGTCCCGGGAGGCGAGCGGGGCGCTGCGCTGGGAGGGCGGGGCGCCGGCCGGGTCGACGGCGCGCAGCGCGTTGACGAAGCCGGCCAGGTCGCGGGCCAGGGCCTGGGGCGCGGCCAGCGCGTTGACGGCCGGGTTGGCGCCGTCCAGCCAGTGCAGCACCGACCACTCCCACGGGTAGCCGGCGGCGGGCCGGCCGACCGCGAGCGGCGCCGGGACGGGCAGCGGCAGTCGCGGCGCCAGCCGGGACAGCCACTGCTGCTCCCGCCGCAGGCCCCCGGCGGCCCACTCCACCCGGGGCAGCCGGACGGCGAGTTCGGGCCCGAGGCGGAACATCGCGTTGTCCGCCCCGGGGGCGGGGACCGGGGTGATCGGAAGGCGCTCCCACTGCGGGAACTGGACGGAGATCAGCCGACGGACCAGGGCCGCGTCGACCACCGGCCCGTCGGGGTGCATCCGGGTGGCAGCGCACATGCCCGGCAGCGTACAGCGCTGGTCGTTACCGTTCAGCCCGATTCCCGAACTGCGCACATTCCGAAGGCCATTCGAAAGCGATCGGCGGGCGATCAGTCGAAGGTGACCCGCACCCCGATGGTGCCGCCCTTGCCGAAGCGCAGCACGTTGGCGGTCAGCGCCACCGCGCACAGCAGCCCGTACTTGCGCCGCAGCAGCTTCCGGTAGGCGGGCGCCCGGTCCGGGTCCAGCACCGCGGCGGCCGGCACCTGGGCGCCGAGCAGGTTCCCGCGGATGTCGCTCGGCCCGACCAGCACGTCCGAACGGTTGCGCAGGCGCTTGACCTTGCCCGTCTTCGTGACGGTGGTGAAGACCAGCGCGTCACCGTCGCGCGCGACCCACACCGGGGTGGCGACCGGAGTGCCGTTCCTCCGGTACGTGGTGAACAGCAGGTACTTGGCGGCGGCGAGCCGCTCCAACTCGGCGGCGGCATCCAGAGTGTCCATGCCCGCCAGCCTAGGAAGCGGCAACTGGGCCCCGCTCAAGCCTCGGTGGAGCCGCCCGGCACGGCACCGGACGGCGCGCCACGCCCGGCCGTCCCGGGTGCGGCCGGGCGTCGTCGTCGGCACCTGCCAGAATGCAGGGCGTACGGCGCAAGCACTGATGGAGAAGGTGACCGGCTTCGTGACCACGGCAGTCGAACAGGTGGCCCGGCAGGCCCAGCAGGCGATCGAGCGGAAGATTGCCGAGGAGCTGGGTGTCCGCGAGGGGCAGGTGAAGGCTGCCGTCGACCTGCTCGACGGCGGCTCGACCGTCCCCTTCGTGGCCCGCTACCGCAAGGAGGTCACCGGTTCCCTCGACGACGCCCAGCTGCGCGCCCTGGAGGAGCGGCTGCGCTACCTGCGCGAACTGGAGGACCGCCGGGCGGCCGTCCTGGAGTCGATCGAGGCCCAGGGCAAGCTGGACGACGCGCTGCGGGCCCGGGTGCTCGCCGCCGACTCCAAGGCCCGGCTGGAGGACATCTACCTGCCGTTCAAGCCGAAGCGGCGCACCAAGGCGCAGATCGCCCGCGAGGCCGGCCTGGAGCCGCTCGCCGACACCCTGCTGGCCGACCCGGGCCAGGACCCGGCCGCGCTGGCCGCGCGGTACCTGAACGAGTCGGTCGCGGACGGCCCCGCCGCGCTGGAGGGCGCCCGGGCGATCCTGGTCGAGCGCTTCGGCGAGGACGCCGACCTGGTCGGCTCGCTGCGCGAGCGGATGTGGACCCGCGGCCGGCTGGTCGCCCGGGTCCGCGACGGCAAGGAGGGCGACGGCGCCAAGTTCGCCGACTACTTCGACTTCGCCGAGCCGTACACCAGGCTCCCCTCGCACCGCATCCTGGCGATGCTGCGCGGCGAGAAGGAGGAGGTGCTCGACCTCGACCTCTCCCCGTACGACGGCGAGTCCGAGGGCGACCTGCCCGGCGGGAACGACTACGAGCAGCGCATCTCCGCCCGCTTCGGCATCGCGGACCGCGGCCGCCCGGCCGACAAGTGGCTCGGCGACACGGTCCGCTGGGCCTGGCGCACCCGCATCCTGGTCCGGCTCGGCATCGACCTGCGCGCCCGGCTGCGCGCCGAGGCCGAGGAGGAGGCGGTGCGGGTCTTCGCCGCCAACCTGCGCGACCTGCTGCTCGCCGCCCCGGCCGGCACCCGCGCCACCATGGGCCTGGACCCGGGCTTCCGCACCGGCGTGAAGGTCGCCGTGGTGGACGCCACCGGCAAGGTCGTCGCGTACGACACGATCTACCCGCACCAGCCCGCCAACAAGTGGGACGCGGCCCTGGCCACCCTGGCCGCGCTGGCGGCGAAGCACGGCGTCGACCTGGTCGCGATCGGCAACGGCACCGCCTCCCGGGAGACCGACAAGCTCGCCGAGGACCTGCTGGGGCGCCACCCCGAGCTGAAGCTCACCAAGGCGATGGTCAGCGAGGCCGGCGCCTCGGTGTACTCGGCCTCCGCGTTCGCCTCGCAGGAGCTGCCGGAGCTGGACGTGTCGATCCGCGGCGCGGTCTCGATCGCCCGCCGGCTCCAGGACCCGCTGGCCGAGCTGGTCAAGATCGACCCCAAGTCGATCGGCGTCGGCCAGTACCAGCACGACCTGAGCGAGGTGAAGCTCTCCCGCTCCCTGGACGCCGTGGTCGAGGACTGCGTCAACGCCGTCGGCGTGGACGTCAACACCGCCTCGGCCCCGCTGCTCACCCGGGTCTCCGGGATCACCGGCACGCTGGCCGACAACATCGTGGCGCACCGCGACGCCAACGGCCCGTTCCGTACCCGCAAGCAGCTCAAGGACGTCTCCCGGCTCGGCCCCAAGGCCTTCGAGCAGTGCGCCGGCTTCCTGCGCATCCCCGGGGGCGCGGACCCGCTGGACGCCTCCAGCGTGCACCCCGAGGCCTACCCGGTGGTGCGCCGGATCCTGGCCGCCACCGGCGGGGAGCTGCGCGAGCTGATCGGCAACGGCGAGCGGCTGCGGGCGCTGCGTCCGGCGGACTTCGCCGACGACACCTTCGGCGTCCCGACCGTCACCGACATCCTCGGCGAGCTGGACAAGCCGGGCCGCGACCCGCGCCCGGCCTTCCGCACCGCGACCTTCAAGGAGGGCGTCGACAAGATCGGCGACCTGGAGGTCGGCATGGTGCTGGAGGGCGTGGTCACCAATGTGGCCGCCTTCGGCGCCTTCGTGGACGTGGGCGTCCACCAGGACGGGCTGGTGCACGTCTCGGCGCTGTCGAAGAACTTCGTCAAGGACCCGCGCGAGGTGGTCAAGCCCGGCGACATCGTCAAGGTCCGGGTGCTCACGGTGGACGTGCCGCGCAAGCGGATCGGGCTGACCCTGCGGCTGGACGACGAGGTCGGGCGCGAGCGCGGCGGCGACCGCGGTGACCGGGGCGACCGGGGCGACCGCCAGGGCCGCCCGCCGCGCCAGGAGCGCCGCGGCGGCGGTCAGGGCAACCAGGGCGGTCAGGGCGGCCGTGGCGGCCAGGACCGGCGCGGGAGCGGTGACCGGGGCAACGACCGGGGCGGCTCCGGCGGCGGTGCGCCCGCCAACAGCGCCATGGCGGACGCGCTGCGCCGTGCGGGCCTGACCGGCGGTGGCGACGGCGGCCCGGGCGACCGGCGCTCCGGGCGGCGCTGAGCCGGGACGGACGGATCACGGCCGGGGGGGGGGGGGGGGAGGGGGTTTTTGGGCGTTTGTTTCCCGCTCCCCTTCTTGTGTCGGGGGGTCCCCCCCCCCCCCCCCCCCGCGAC
>NZ_JBHVJT010000079.1:0-47642 GCF_042798815.1 Kitasatospora sp. NPDC057738
TGGCTAGGGGCGGGGCGCCGGAGGGGGCTGGGGGGGTCAGCCCCCGGGCCTGCTCCCCCCCCCCCCCCCCCACGTCAGGGTCGGGACGGGGTGTCAGTGCCGGTGGCGCCGACGGCGGGAGGCGAGGACGAGGGCCGCACCGCCGAGGAGGACGGCGGCGCCGATGCCGCCGATCAGCGCGACCTGGCTGCCCGTCGCGGCGAGACCGCCGCTACCGCCCGGCTGCTGCGGCTTGCCGGTGGGCGCCGGGTCGACGCCGTTGCCGTCGGTCGCGGTCGGCGAGGGCGCGGAGGTCGGCGTGGTGGAGGGCGACGTGGACGGGGAGGCCGTCGGGGACGGTGCGGACGTGGTCACCGTCACGGTGGCCGTGCATTCCCCGGCCGTCGCACCGGCCGGGCAGTTGCCGCCGGGCCGGTCGGCCACCACGGTGTTGCGCAGCGTGTGGTCCCCGGCGGCGGGGTCCTTCACCTTGACGGTGTAGGTGAGCCGGGCGTTGCCGCCGGCCGGCAGGTCGCCGGTCCAGGTGAGGACCGGCTGCGTGTAGGAGGGGGTGCCGAGGGTGGCGGTGGCGTCGCCGTTGTAGGTGGCGTCGTCGAGGACGGCGCTCAGGTCGTCGGTGACGGTCAGTGCGGTGAGGGGCGTGTTCCCGGTGTTGGTGACGTCCACGTGGTAGGTGACGGTGTCGCCGGGGGCGGCCTGGCTCTTGTCGGCGGTCTTGGTGACCCGGTAGCCGGTGTGCTCGGCGACGGTGTTGCGCACGGTGTTGCTGGTGCGGTGCTGTTCGCGGCCGGTCTGGGTGCCGCGGTAGGCGAGGGAGGCGGTGTCGTCGAGCCTGGTGCCCGGTACGAGGCCGGCGTCGACCCTGGCCCGGAAGGAGACGGTGGTCTCGGCGCCCGGTGCGAGGTCGGCGGTGGGGCAGCTGACGTTGCGTCCGGAGGCGGTGCAGCCGGTGCCGGAGCCGTCGACGTAACTGGTGCCCTGGGGCAGCACGTCGGTCAGGGTGACGCCGGTGGCGGTGTCGAGGTCGGCGGTGGTGCCGTCGGGGTGCCGGTTGGCGATGGTGAAGGTGTAGGTGATCTCGGCTCCGGGGTCGACGAGCCCGGGCGGGTTGTTGGTGGTGGTACCGGCCGGGGTGTTGGCCTTGACGACCTGGAGGTCGGGTTCCAGGGCCTCGACGGCGAGCCAGACCGCCTGGGGGTGCAGCGCGTCGCCCTGGCCGGTGACGCGGAGCACGGCCTGCTTGCTGCCGGCGGGCAGCTTGCCGGTGACGTCGATCGTCCGGGCGTCGTAGCCGACGTTGTTGACCGTGTTCGGGTTGCGGTCGGTCAGGTTGGTGCCAGTGCCGTCGGGCGCGACCCGGTCGATGCGGCTGGTGAAGGCGTTGTCGGGGGCGGGTCCGGTGGCGGTCGGCATCAGCAGCGGTGTCAGCCGGCCGGCGTCGGGGCCGACTTCCAGGGAGTCCCCGGCGATGGGGGCGTCGCCGTCGCCGACGATGACGCCCATGGTGGCGGCCGGTGCGCGGCCGGCCGGGGTGCGGATGCCGTCGAGGGTCATGGTGATGCTGGGCTCGGGCGGGCGGATGAGCTGGTAGCCGTCCCAGACCTGCAGGTAGCGCAGCGGCTCCTTGGCGTCCTCGTAGGCGACGACCAGGGACCATCCGCCCCAGCAGCCGACGTTCTGGCCGCCGAAGTCGGAGGTGGAGGAGCGGCCCTGACAGGCCTGGATGTCGGCCACGGTGTACTCGCCGGAACCGGCCGCCCGCACCAGGTCGGTGACGTCCTTGACGCCCGCGTGGGCGGTGAGCGGGGCCGGGGGCGTGCCGCCGGTCTTCTGGTCGAACCAGTCGTAGGTGTCGGCGGTGAGCCGCTGGTAGCCGGTGGCGCCGGGGACCTTGAACTCGACCTGGTCGGCCTTGGAGGCGTCACCGGAGGTGGACAGCCGCGAGGTTCCGACGGGGTTGGACTGCCAGTACAGCCGGGCGTTGAGCACCTTGGCACCCGGCGGGACGGTCAGGGTGGCCGCGGAGGCGGTGTTCCCGGGGGCCTTGGGGTCGGTCTTGACCCAGTTGACCCGGTTGTTGTTGTAGGCGTTGAGGTCGCAGTCGCTGTCCTCGGGGTCGCAGGAGACCACCGAGTTGGACGCCATCGTGAGGTTGCCGTGCGCCAGCAGGTCCAGCGCCGGCTTCGGACCGATCGGCCGCTGCGCCCCGCTCGTACCGGCCTTCGCCGGCGGTGCCGCGGCGGCGTGCACGGCGAACGGCACGGACGACGCGAGCACGAGCGTCGTGGTGGCGAGAGCCCCGAGTACCGCGCGACCGGGCACGCGCCGGGCCCGGGATCCGGGTATCGGCCGCACCGCGTTCGTGACGGATGGTATGCGGTCGCTCAAGGTAGGTCTCCTGGGAGTGCTTGAGGGTACGGGAGGGTGAGGGGATGCCCTCCGGGCGGGTTCAGGACGATTGGTCCGAATTCATCCGCCGAGGAAGAATATGTCACACACTGACCAGTTTGGGTTAATGCAGCGTTCACAATCGGCGCGCCCGGGGTTGACGCGGCCTCAAGGCCCTGATCCCGGCCGGTGGCCGGGCGGGGGCGGTCACCAGGCGGGGGCGGTCACCGGGCGGGGGCGGTCACCGGGCCGATCCGGTCGGAGCGGGTGCGGGGTCGGTCAGGCCCGTGACGCGCAGGGTGATGTTGAGGCGTCCCCGGGCGGGACCGATGGCGGGGTCGCCGGTGCCGGGGAGGATCTTCGGCACGGCGTGGTACGCGAGGCGGGAGGGGCCGCCGAAAACGAGGAGGTCGCCGGAGGCGAGGGTCAGGTCGGTCCAGGGCCGGTTGCGGCCGCGGGTGTTGCCGAAGCGGAAGAGGCAGGTGTCGCCGATGCTGAGGGAGACCACCGGGGCGAGGGAGCGCTCGTCCTTGTCCTGGTGCATGCCGAGCCGGGCGTCGGCGTCGTAGAAGTTGACCAGCGCGGCGTCGGGTTCGTAGGCGGCGCCCCGGTCGGGGTCCTGGTAGGCGTCGGCCACCGCCCGGCGGCCGAGGTCGGCGAGCCGGTCGGGGAGGCGGGCGACGCGGCGGCCGTTCACGTCGTCGGCGGTGCGGGTGTAGGCGTAGGGCTGCCAGTGCCAGCCCAGGCACACGGTCTGCACGGACATGACGCCACCGCCCGGCAGCCGGGTGTGCCGCATCGGGACGGGGCCGACGGCCCAGGCGCGGCACGCGGCGACGAGCTCGCGCTGCCGGTCGGGGGTGAGCCAGCCGGGCAGGTGGACGGCGCCCGGCGCGATCTCGCGGCGCTCGTAGCCGGCGGGCGGCGGGCCGAACAGCGCGGGGGTGCTGTTCACGCGGCGGCGCCCGGGGCAGGGGTGCTGTTCACGCGGCGGCGCCCGGGGCGGGGGGCGGGAAGGAGGCGGTCCAGCCGGATTCGATGCGCCAGGTGCCGCCGTCCGCGCTCGCGCCGCGCACGCCGTCCAGGACGCCGGGCCCGGCGAGCGCCGCGGCGACCGGCTCGGCGAGGGACGCGAAGCCGAAGGTGCGGTCCGGGCGCCAGGAGGTGCTGTGGCGCAGGCGCCGGGCGAGCTGCGCCCAGCCGAGCGGGGCGGCGGCGATGACGAGGGCGTCGGGTTCCCGGTCGGTGAGGCGCTGGGCGGGCCGCAGCCAGGAGGCGGCCTGTTCGGGCCAGTCGACGACGGCCAGGACGGCGTTGCCGGCGGCGTGCCAGGCGTCGGCGAACGCGGCGGCGGCCGTGCGGGAGGCGTCGTCGCGGCTGTGGCCGATCGCGACGCTGCGCAGGGGTGGGCGGCGGTGCTCGGCGAGCAGGCGCAGCAGGGCGGCGAGTTCGGGGGCGGTGTGGGGGGCGGGTGCGGGGAGGTCGCCGTAGGCGGTGCTCCCGGGTTCGGGAAGGAGCGGGGAGCGGTCGGGGGCGGGGCTGGGGTTCACGGGGTGCGGTCCTTCTGACGGGTCTTCCACTCCCGGTACCTCCCGGGCAGGCACACCGAGCAGGGCCGGTAGGCGGCGGCGATCGCGGTGGCCTCGTCGGCGAAGAAGACGCGGTGGCGCAGGTAGCCGCCGGCGGCGATGGCGCGCAGGGCCGAGGGGCAGTCGAGGCGGCCGTAGCGGCGGCCCCGCCGGTGGCCGCCGAGGGTGCCGGGCGTGGTGCTGGAGTAGGGGCGGTTGTCGGGTCCGGTCAGGGTGTAGCGGCGCGACGGGACCGGGGCGGTGCCGACGGTGGGCGCGGGCGCGGATGTGGGCGCGAGCGCGGGCGCGGGCGCGGGCGTGCCGGTGGCGGCCATGCGGCGGGGGCTCAGGCGTCGTGGAAGACGAGGCCGAGGGCGTGGCGGCGGCCGGTGCGCACGGTGCTGACGCCGTGGCGGACGGGGCCGGCGCGGTGGCCGCGGGCGGAGGGGACGGGGCGGTCGCGGGTGGTGAAGATCAGGCCGTGCCCCTGGGGAAGGACGGTGGCGGTGCCGCGGGACTGGGCGCGGGGACGCTGTTCGACGAGGAGGAACTCGCCGCCGGTGTAGTCGGTGCCGTGGGCGTCGAGGCCGATGACGACCTGGAGGGGGAAGACGAGGTCGCCGAAGACGTCGCGGTGCAGGGCGTTCCAGTCACCGGGGCCGTAGCGCAGCAGGATCTGGGAGCTCTTGTCCTGGCCGGCGGCGTGGCACCTGGCGGTCCAATCGGCGAGGGTGTCGGGCCAGGGGGCGGGGCGGCCGAGCTTGTCGGCCCAGGCGCGGGCGACGGTGAGCAGGCGGGGGTAGAGGGCTTCGCGCAGGGCGGCGACGGGTTCGGGCAGGTCGTGGGTGAAGTAGCGGTACTGGCCGGAGCCGAAGCGGTGGCGGGCCATGTCGACGGTGGTGCGGAACAGTTCGGGCCGGTCGTAGAGCGCGGCGAGCTCCCGGCACTGGGCGGGCGACAGCAGCGGCTCGGTGAGCGCCGCACCGTCCCGGTCCAACTGCTCGTGCACGCCCTGCCAGTCGAGAGAGTCGAGCGCGGGCAGGACGGCCGGGACCGGGGCGGGCGCCGCGGTGGTGGGCGCGTCGGCGGTGAGGAGGGTGTCGTTCACGGGAGGGATCCTTGGACGGGCGGGGACGAGCGAGGGCATGGGCCCGCGGACCGGGAGGGCCGCGGGCACCGCACGGTCGGGCTGTTCCGATCGTCGCCCTGGACGGGGCCGCGTGCTGGCGGCATTCGGACACCGCGTCGGGCACCGCATCCGATGGATGGCGGGTCCGGGGCCGCCCGACCGGCGAAGGGGCCGGAATCACGCTCGCGGACAAACGTCGGGCCCATCGGGTCCGCGCCGAGGGCGTACCGGCTCCACCGCTCCCCCGCCGCTCCACCGCTGCTCGCACTCGGATCCGGTGTCAGGGCGTGCGGGACCGGGTGGGCGTCAGATCCGCGACCAGGAGCGCCAGGAGTTCCGCCGGCGCCTCGATGAAGCGGTAGTGGCCTCCCTCCAGGAGTTCGAAGGTCGTTTCGCCGCAGGCCGGCCAGCCGGTCATCAGCGACGGCTCGATGCCCGTGTCCCCGGTCCAGCCGATGGCGGTGATCGGGCACGGCAGCCGGACCGGCTCGGCCACGTGGTACCGCTTGTTCATGTCGACGTCGTTGCGCAGGACGCCGAGGTAGAGCGCGAGCAGGCTCGGTTCCAGGGTGCCGCCCAGTTCCGCGACGAGCCGGCGCAGTTCGGCGGCCAGCTCGTCGTCGCTCATGCCGAGGAAGCGGCCGTAGGGTCCGTCCTGCGGCGCGACCTCGGAGGAGACGAACAGCCGGGTCGGGGCGGGGCAGCCCCGCTGGACCAGCCGTACGGCGGTCTCGTACGCCGCCAGCGCGGAGCCGCAGTGCCCGAACAGGGCGTAGGGGCGGTCCAGGTGGGGGCGCAGCGCTTCGCAGAGGTCGTCGGCCAGCGCCTCGTAGGTGGTGTGGGCGGGCTCGCGCATCCGGTTCTCCCGGCCGGGCGGCTGCACGGGGCAGACCTCGACGCCGTCGACCTGTGACGGCCACTGGCGGTACATGCTCGCACCGCAGCCGGAGTAGGGCAGGCAGAACAGCCGCGCCGGTGCCACCGGCGACGGCTCGCGCAGGAACCACTTGTTGCGGGTACGGACCGTCGGAGCGTCCACTGATGACCTTCCGGGTGGGGGGTTTCTTCTCGGGTTCGGCAGCGGCGGTGGCAGCGGCCGGGGTGACGGCTCCGGCTCCTAGCGGATCCGCGCGGTGATCGGCAGGTGCGTGAAGCCCGCGATGATGTTCGAGCGCATGCGCCGCGGCGTCCCGGCGGGTTCGAAGCCGGTGAACCGGCCGAGCAGTTCGGCGAAGAGGATCCGCAGGGCCACCCGTGCGACGGTGTGTCCGATGCAGTAGTGCGCGCCGACGCCGAACGCGATGTGCTTGTTGGGCCGCCGCCGGATGTCGAAGGTGTCCGGATCGGCGAACACGGTCTCGTCGCGGTTGGCCGACGCCAGCCACACGACGACGGCGTCCCCCGCGCGGATCGGCACGCCCCGGATCTCGACGTCGCGGGTGGCGTGGCGCATGAAGTGCTGGGTGGGCGAGGCCCACCGCAGTGCCTCCTCCACGCCGCTGCCGAGCAGTTCCGGGTGGGCCGCCCAGTCGTCCAGGACGGCGGTCCCGGCCAGTTCGGCCATCGCCGCGATCGGCGGCTGGGCGGTGGTGACGGTCGCTCCGAGCAGCAGGCTGTAGCAGTTGGACACGATCTCGCCCGGCGACAGTCGGCGTCCGTCGAGTTCCATGGTGAGCAGCACGCTGATCAGGTCGCCGCCCGGTGCGCGCCGGCGCGCGGTGACGAGGTCCTGGAAGTAGGCGAACAGTTCGCGGTGGGCGGTCACGAGGGTGGCCGCCGGTCCGGCGGCGAGCTGGAACTCGGGGTCGTCCGCGGCGATGCAGGCGTGGGCGAGCCGGACCAGCCGCGGCCAGTCCTGCTCCGGCAGCGCCATCATGGTGCCGATCACCGCCATCGGCAGGGTGGCCATGGCGGCGGCGAAGTCGTACGGGCCTCCGTCGGCCAGCGGCCGGAGCAGTTCGACGACGGCCCGGCGGATCGCCTCCCGGTCGTTCTCCACCGTCTTGATCGACAGCGCCTGCTGCAGCGGGCCGCGCAGGCGCGAGTGCCGGGGCGGGTCGGTCACGGCCATCTGCCGGCCGCCGGCGGGGTCGCCCTTGCCGAGGAGGTTGAGCAGGGTGCCCTGTTCGGAGGTGAACGTGTCGTGGTCGCGCAGTACCCGGTTGGCCTCGGCGTGGGCGACGATCGACCAGTAGCCGATGTCGCCGACCGGCTGCCAGCTCACCGGGGCGTCGCGGCGCAGCCGTCGCCACGCCTCGTGCGCCCCGCCCGAGAGGTAGAGGTCGGGGTCGATCAGATCGACCGGCCGCGGGGCGAGGACCGGGCAGCGCGTGGTCGGGGGAACCGCCGTCATCGGGGCTGCCCCTCCCCCGCCCCGTCGGCCGGGTCCCCCGTCGGGCCGTCCGTCGGGCCGTCCGGGCCCGGCGTCCGCATCCGGGCGGTGAGGGCCGTCGCCAGCTCGGCGACGGTCGGCGACAGGTACAGGGTCTGCGCGGGCAGGTCCACGTCGAACTCGCGCTGGGTGGCGACCAGGAGGTCGGTGGCCAGCAGGGAGTGTCCGCCGAGGTCGAAGAAGTCGTCGTCGACGCCGACCGGTTCGACGCCGAGGGCGTCGCCCCACAACTCGGCCAGTCGCGTCTGCACCTCGGTGAGGGGCGGGACGAACTCGTTGGGCACGTTGCGCGGCACCCGGGTGGCGGTGGGCAGGGCCCGGCGGTCGATCTTGCCGTTGCGGTTCACCGGCAGCTCGGGACGGACGAGGATCGCCCAGGGGATCAGGTAGCCCGGCAGCCGGTCCCGCAGTTCGTGGCGCAGCCGCCGGCCGAGCTCGGCGTTGCCCGCCGGATCGGGTTCCGCGGGCACGACGTAGGCCAGCAGCCGGGTGCCGCCCGCCGGGTCGGGCTGCGGCAGCACGACCGCGTGCCGCACCCCGGCGAGCCGTTCCAGCTCGACCTCGACGGCGCGCGGTTCGGCGCGGTAGCCCTGGACCTTGACCTGGTCGTCCGCACGTCCGACGAACTCCAGGGTGCCGTCGGGCAGCCATCGCACGAGGTCGCCGGTCCGGTACATCCGGGCGCCCGGCTCGCTCCCGAACGGGTCGGGCAGGAACCGTTCGGCCGTGGCGGCCGGGCGGCCCAGGTAGCCGCGGGCCAGGCCCGCCCCGGCCACGTACAGTTCCCCGCACTCGCCGACGGGCACCGGGCCGAGGTCGCCGTCGAGCACGGCGACCCTGGTGCCGCTGATCGGGCGGCCGATCGGCACGCTCCGCAGCTCCGGGAGGGTGCTGCTGGTCCAGCAGGTCGTGTACGTGGTGTTCTCGGTCGGTCCGTAGCCGTTGGTGAAGAGCAGCTCCGGGTGGCGGGCCAGCAGGTGCTGGACGTGGTTCGGCGAGGCCACGTCGCCCCCGGTGAGGACGTGCCGCACGTCGGCGAACGCCTCCGGGTGGGAGCTCGCCATCTGGTGGAAGAGCCCGGTGGTCAGCAGCAGGACCGTGACGCGCTCGGCCCGGACGAGGCGCGCCACGTGCTCCAGCGTGATGGCGACCGGCGGGAAGAGGACCAGTCGGCAGCCGTTGACGAGGGGGGCCCAGATCTCGAACGTGGACGCGTCGAACGCGACCGGCGCGAGGTGGAAGAAGACGTCCTCGGCGCGGACGTCCATCCAGTCCGCGCCCCGGACGAGCCGGTCGATCGCCCGGTGGGGCACGCCGACGCCCTTGGGCTCGCCGGTGGAGCCCGAGGTGTAGCTGACGTAGGCGAGCCGGTCCGGGTCGCCGGGGCGGGCCGGAGCCGCCGGCCCGGTGGCCGGCTCCGGCGCCGGGCGGCCTTCCGTCACCGTGACGACGGTGCCGGGCAGTTGCTCCCGCAGGGCCTCCTCGGTGATCACCATGCCCGCGCCCGCGTCCTTGAGCAGCAGCGCGTGGCGGCTCGCCGGGTCGTCCGGTTCGAGTCCGAGGTACGCCCCGCCCGCGACGAGGACGGCGAGCAGGGCCACGATCAGCTCCGGCGAGCGCGGCACCAGCACGCCCACGACGTCCTCCTGCGCCAGTCCGGCCGCTCGCAGTCGCCCGGCGAGCCGGTGGGCGCGGTCGTTGAGCTGCTGGTAGGTCAGGGTCCGTCCGTCGCAGGTGACGGCGGGCGCGTGCGGGGCCCGTTCCGCCTGTTCGGCGACCAGCTCGTGGATCGCCCGGGCGTCGAACGGCGGCCGTCCGCTGCCGACGAACGCCGGGATGTCGGAGGTGAAGACGGTCTTGGTCAACTGCTTCCCGCTTTCCTGTGCTGAAGTGTCCCCGTCGGGGTTGAACGCGCGGCCGCGTGGGCCGTCGCCGTTGGCGCCGCTGCAGCTGCTGTAGCTGCTGCGGCCGCTGGAGCTGCTGGAGCCGCGGCTCAGACCGCGGGCACGTGGAAGAAGGTGTCCCGCGCGGCGATGCGGCCCTGCGGCGTCATCCGGAAGAAGTCCGCGAACCGCAGCTCGACCTCACCGCCGTCGTGCAGCACGCCGCGGAACAGGCCGTGCACCGCCACCTCGTCGTCGGTCGTGACCACGGTGGCCAGGGTGTGCACGCCGGTGCGGATCACCCGCTGGTCGCGGTAGAAGCGTTCCAGTTCGGCGTGCCCGACCATGGGTCGGTACCCGGGGCGGTGGTAGCGGGCGTCCGGGGTGAACAGGGCGACCAGCGCGGGCACGTCCCCGGCGTCGACGAGCTGGTAGTACCGGCGGACCTGGGAGACTCCCAGCGCCGGGGCCGTCGGGGGTGCTGCCGCGATCGGGGTTTCAGGTGGTACCGGCGCTGCCGGTGTCTCGTCGGGCTGGGAGAGGGTGTGGGCCATGCCGAGGTGCTTCCTGTGATCGCTGTCGGAGCTGTCGGAGCTGTCAGAGTCGTGTGCGTGGTGCGAGGTCCGGTACGGCCGCGGAGTCCGGGGCGTCGTCGAGCGCGTCGACCAGGCGCGCCGGCGTGGGCGCCTGGAACAGGGCGCCGAGGGTGAGTTCGCGGCCGAACCCCACCCGCACCCGGTTGACCAGCCTGGTCGCGAGCAGGGAATTGCCGCCCAGCGCGAAGAAACCGTCGTCGACGCCCACCGTGGGCCGGCCGAGCACCTCGGCGAACAGCGCGCACATCGTCCGCTCCGCCGGGGTGCGCGGCCCGGGGCCGGACGGCGCCGGTGCGGGGTCCGGGACGGGCAGCGCGGCCCGGTCGATCTTCCCTCTGGGGGTCAGGGGAAAGGCGTCGAGCGTGACGATCACCGAGGGCACCATGTAGTCCGGCAGCGCCGCCGAGGCGTGCTCCCGCACCGACGCCGGGTCGAGCGCCGGGTCCCCGGCCGGGACGACGTAGCCGATCAGACGCCGGCCGGGCGGGGCACCCGGGCCGGCGACCACGGTCGCCTGGGCGACGGCAGGGTGCCCGGCCAGCACCGCCTCGATCTCGCCCAGCTCGATGCGGAAGCCGTGGAGCTTGACCTGCTCGTCCGCGCGGCCGAGGAACTCCAGCTCCCCCTCGGCGTTCCAGCGGACCACGTCGCCCGTGCGGTACATCCGCTCCCCCGGTTCGCCGAACGGGCACGGCACGAACTGGCCGGCCGTCCGGCGGGGGTCGTTCAGGTACCCGCGCGCCACGCCCGCACCGGCGACGTGCAGCATGCCGGCCACCCCCGGCGGCACCGGCGACAGCGCCTCGTCCAGGACGTACACCCGCCTGTTGTCCATCGGCCGGCCGAGGGGGACGACGTCGGGCACGGCCTCACCGGGGCGGAGCACCCGGCGGGTGGTGAAGGTGGCGGCTTCGGTCGGGCCGTACCCGGCGACCACCACGGAGTCCGGACACCGTGCCAGGACGCGCCGTACCGCGTCGGCCGGCACGATGTCACCGCCGGTCCACACCTGGCCGACCCCGGCCAGTGTGCCGGGGGACTCCTCGGCGAACACCCGGAACAGCCCGGCCGTCAACCACAGCGTGCCGACCCGGTGGTCGACGATCAGCCGGTGGAGGTCGGAGAGCGTCAGCTCCCCGGGCGGGGCCACGACCACCCGGCCCCCGTTGAGCAGCGGCACCCACCACTCGAAGGTCGAGGCGTCGAAGGCGTGCGGGGAGTGCGCGAGCACGCGCGGGCCGTCCTGTTCGCGCCAACAGCCTTGCGCGGTCAGGCTGATGACGTTGCGGTGGCTCAGGGCCACGCCCTTCGGCGTGCCCGTGGAGCCCGAGGTGTACAGCACGCACGCCAGGTGGTCCGGGCGCAGCGGCACGACGGGATCGGTGGCCGGCTCGTCGGCGAGGCCGGGGTCGGCGTCGACGACGACCTCCGGTGTGCCGTGGGACGGTTCGTGCTCCCGGGTGGCCCGGTGGGTGAGCAGCACCGCCGCCCCGGTGTCGTCCAGGACGCGCCGCAGGCGGGCCGTCGGGGCCCGGGTGTCCAGCGGCACGTAGGCGCCGCCGGCCTTGCCGATCGCCAGGACCGCCACCACCACGTCGGCGGAGCGTTCCATGAGCACGGCCACCGTGCTGTCGCAGCGGACGCCCAGGGCGATGAGCCGGTGGGCCAGCCGGTTGGCGCGGGCGTTCAACTCCGCGTAGGACAGGGTGGTTTCCCCGCACACCACGGCGGGCGCGTCGGGTGTGCGCGCGGCCTCGGCCGCGAAGGCCAGCGGCACCGTCGGGTGCGGCAGGGGCCGCGTGGTGCGGTTGGCGGCCACGACGGTCCGGTGCCGTTCCTCGGGGGTGAGGAGGTCGGGCCGGCCGATCGGCCGGTCCGGGTCGGCGGCCACCGCGTTCAGGAACCGGAGGAACCGCTGCTGGTGGGAGGCGAGTTCGGCCTCTGAGTAGAGCGCGGGGTTCGCGTCGACGTCGAGCCGGGGCTCGGTGCCGTCGGAGCGGTCGTAGACGGAGAACGAGAGGTCCTCGACCGGCCCGTTGGACAGGTTGTGCACGGTGGCCCGGACCCCCGCGAAGTCCAGGTGGTAGTAGAAGGACATGATGTTGACGACGGGCCCGAAGAGGACCCGCTCCGAGCGTGCGGGGTCCAGCTCCCTGCGCAGGTCCTCGGTGCGGTGGCGCTGGTGCGGGCGCTGGGCGGCGACCTCCTCAGCCACCTGTCGCGCGAGGGCGGACAGACCCTGTCCGGGGTGCACGCTCAGCCGCAGCGGCACCACGTTCGCCACCATGCCGGGGACGGTCGGCACGGAGGAGCCGGTGCGCCCGGTCACCGGCATGCTGAGCACGATGTCCCGTTCGCCGCTGAGGCGGTGGAGGTACGCGGCGACCGTCGCGGTGAAGGCGGTGGGCCAGCTCGCCCCGGCGGGTCGCGCGGCCCGTCGCAGCGCGGCCAGGGTCGGTGCGTCGAGGCTGCCGGTACGGCGCAGGAAGCCGTCCGAGGCGGCCGCCGAGCGGCTGGCGAGGCTGACCGGGTCCGGTCGGCCGGCCAGCCGGGCCGCCCAGAACTTCCGGTCCCGCTCCGGCTGTTCGGAGGCGTGGTGGGCGGCGTCGTGCGCCAGCAGGGCGCTCAGCGGCCCGAAGGCCGGTCCTGTCCCGTCCCTGCCCTCGACCAGTCCGGTGTAGGTCTTGGCGACGCGGCGCGCGATGAGCGACATGCTGAAGCCGTCGACCACGATGTGGTGGACGCGCTGGTACCAGAGGAAGCGGTCCGGCGCGACGGTGAACAGGGCCTGGCGGAACAGCGGGTCCCGGGTGAGCCCGACCGGCGTGGACAGGTCGGCGCGCATCCAGCGCTCGGCCGCCCGCAGCGGATCCGGTGTCGACGTGAGGTCGACGTGGTGCATCGTCCAGTCGGGCGCCGGGGTGACGACCTGCCGGGGGCCGTCGGCACCGTCGGTGAGGCGGACCCGCAGTGACTCGGTCTCGTCCACCACGCGACGCACGGCCGTCTCGAACAGCTCCGGGTCGATCGGCCCGGGGATGTCCACGTACTCGCCGGTGTTGTAGGCGGGGCTGCCGGGGCGCAGGTGGTGGGCGAACCAGATGCCGGACTGCGCCGACGACAGCGGCAACTCGTGTCCGTCACTCATCCGAGCTCCTCCAGGACGGCCGACAGCGCGTCGGCGAAGGGGGCGACGTGCGGCGGCGACAGCATGTCGTGGTGGTTGCCGGGGACCTCGACCACGCTCAACGCCCCCCGGGTGCGGTCCTGCCACCGGGCGGGGACCACGACCGGGGCACCGAGTTCGGGGTGGGTCTCGGCGCTCGTGAACAGGTGGATCGGTGTCCGCAGCCGTGCTGCCGACCGGTAGCGCCGGGCGGCGGCGCCGTTGGTGGTGAACACCCGTGCCATGCGCCGCAGTTGTTCGGTTCGCGCCCGCTCGGGCAGGCGCTCACGGCCGTCGGCGTCGTGGAGCAGCAGCGAGAGGGCGGCCTGCTCGTCGAGCTCGTGGAGGTCCCCGTCCGCCCCGTCGTCGGCTCCAGTGGTGGACGCGGGCGCTCCGACGTCGATGATCCCGAGGAATCCCGGGGGGTTCCCCTGCTCCTCCAGCAGGCGGGCCATCTCGAAGGCGACCAGCCCGCCGAAGGACCAGCCGGCCAGCAGGTACGGGCCGTCGGGCAGCACGGACCGCAGCTCCCGCAGGTAGCGCTGCGCCTGCTTCTCGACGGTGGCCAGGGGCGGCTCGTCGGTGTTGTAGCCGACGGCCTCCAGGCCGTGGACGGGCCGGGCGCCCGCAGGGGATTCGGTGAGGCGCTCGGTGAGCTGTCCGGCGAGGTGGAGGAAGGAGCACACGTCGCCGCTCTGCGGGTGCACCAGGATCAGCGGCGCCCTGCGGCGGTCCCCCTCTGCCAGCGGGACGACGATCCGGCGCAGGGCCCGGGACGCGTTGGGCAGTTCCGCGCACAGGCCCTCGACGGTGGGATGGCGGAACACCGTGTTCAGCGGCACGGTGACCCCCCACTCCCGCCGGATCGCCTCCACGAGCTCGACCGCCCTGAGCGAGTGCCCGCCCAGCGCGAAGAAGTCGTCCCGGACGCCGACCCGCGGGGTGCCCAGCACACGCTCCCAGATCCCGGTCATCAGGAGTTCCGGCAGGTCCCGCGGCGGTAGCGCACCCGCCCCGTGGCCGTGGCGGGCGGGCGCGGGCAGGGCCCCGCGGTCCACCTTGCCGTTGGTGGTCAACGGGATCCGGTCGAGTGCGGTCAGCGTCGTGGGCACCATGAACTCGGGCAGGGTCTCGCGCAGGGAGCGCCGCAGGTCCCCCAGGTCACCGGGCCGGTCCTGCCACACCAGGTAGCCGGCCAGTTCGGCGTCCGTCCCGCCGCCGCGCACCGTCACCGCGGCCCTGGCGACACCGGGCCGCGCGCACAGCGCGGCCTCGATCTCGCCCAGCTCGATCCGGTATCCCCGGATCTTCACCTGCTCGTCGGTGCGGCCGAGGAAGACGAGGCTGCCGTCCGGCAGGTACCGCGCCAGGTCGCCGGTCCGGTACAGCCGGCCGCCGGCCGCACCGAAGGGATCCGGCACGAAGCGCTCGGCGGTCAGCCCCGGCCGGTTGGCGTACCCGCGGGTGACGCCGACCCCGCCGATGTGGATCTCCCCCGGTACGCCGACCGGCACCGGGGCGCCCGCCGGGTCCAGCAGGTGGATCCGGAGGTTGCCGAGCGGCCGGCCGATCGGCACGGACCCGCCCGGCCGGGCCAGGTCCCGTTCGGCGTCCACGCGCCGGGTGACACAGCCGACGGACGCCTCGGTGGGACCGTAGCCGTTCCACAGCGTGGAGACCCGGTCGAGGAGCCGCCGGGCCAGGGCGGGCTGGAGCGGTTCACCCACGCAGATCGCCTGGAACCGGCCGCCCTGCCATCCGCCGTCCAGCAGCAGGAGCCAGGTGGCGGGTGTGGCCATGAGCGTGGTGACGCCGAACTCGCGCATCATCTCCGTCAGGCGCGGGCCGTCGACGGCGACCTCCGACGGGGCGATCACCACGCTCGCGCCCCAGGCCAGGGGCATGAGCACCTGCGGGACGATGACGTCGAAGGAGATCGAGGCCACCGAGGCGACGACGTCGTCCCCGCCGAGGTCCAGCTGCCGGCCGCGGACCACCAGGTAGTTGACCACGCCCTCGTGCGGGACCAGCACGGCCTTGGGGCGGCCGGTCGAACCGGAGGTGTAGATCGAGTACGCCAGGTTGGCGGGCGTCGCGAGCGGTGGCAGCGGGTCCGCAGGCCGGGCCGCGATGAGCCGGGCCTCGGTGTCCATCCGCACCGTCGCGGCGCCGTGGTTCGGGAGCCGGTCGGCCAGGGAGTCCTGGGTGAGCAGCAGCGGCACGTCGGCGTCGGCGAGCATGAAGGACATGCGCCGTGCCGGGAGGTCCGGGTCCAGCGGCAGGTAGGCGGCGCCCGACTTGAGGACGGCCAGCAGGGCCACGACCAGGTCCGCCGAGCGCGGCAGGCACACGCCGACCAGGCGTTCCGGCCTCGCTCCCCGGGCTCGTAGGTGCCGGGCCAACCGGTTGGCCCGGCGGTCGAGTTCCCGGTAGGTCAGCCGCTCGGCGCCGCAGCGGACCGCCACCGCGTCGGGGGTCAGCCGGGCCCGCTCCTCGACCAGCTCGTGCACGCAGAGGTCCGCGGGAAAGGGTTCGTCGGTGGCGTTGGCGGCCACCAGCAGCGCCTCGCGTTCGGCCTCGGTGAGCAGTTCCAGGCGCGAGACGGGACGGTCGGGATCGCCGGACGCGGCGTCCAGCAGCCGGAGGTAATGGCCGACCAGGCGCTCCACGCTCGCGCGGTCGAACAGATCGGTGTCGAAGGCCACCGTCCCGGTCGTCCCGCCCGGGCCGGCCGGCCCGTCGGCGATCACCAGGCTGAGGTCGACCTTGGCCGTGCCGTTGTCGACCTCGATCCGTTCGACCTCCGTCCCCACCAGCCGGAGGGAGGCGGTCGGGTCGGACAGACCGGCGAACATCACCTGGAACAGCGGGTTGCGGTCGAGACCGCGGGCCGGCCGCAGCTCCTGCACCAGCCGTTCGAACGGCACGTCCTGGTGCGCGTAGGCGTCCGCGGCGGTCCGGCGGACCCGATCGAGCAGCTCGGCGAAGCTCGGGTCGCCCGCGAGGTCGGTGCGGATGACCACGGTGTTGATGAACGAGCCCACCAGCTGGTCGAGTTCCGGACGGTTCCGGCCCGCGACCGGAGTGCCGACCGCCACGTCCGACTGCCCGCTGTAGCGGGCGAGCAGGGCCTGGAACGCGGCGAGCAGCGTCATGAACATCGTCGCGCCGTGCCGCCGGCCCAGCAGCCGCAACCGCCCGGCCAGTTCCTCGGGCACCGTGAAGGTGATCCGCTCGCCCCGGCCCGCGCGGACCGGACCGCGCGGGCGGTCGGTGGGCAGGTCCAACGGCGACAGCCCGGACAGCTGTGCGCTCCAGTAGTCCAGTTGGCGCTGCAGGCGTTCGCCGGAGAGGCGGGCCCGCTGCCAGTGGGCGAAGTCCGCGTACTGGATCCGCAAGGGCGGCAGCTCGTGCTCGCGGCCTTCCAGCCGGCTCCGGTACATCGCCGACAGGTCGTCCCACAGCAGCGGCATCGACCAGCCGTCGACCGCGATGTGGTGGACGACCACCACCAGGACATGCTCGTCCTCGTCGACCCGCAGCAGTGCCGCGCGCAGCAGTGGGGCGGTGGCCAGGTCGAACGGGCGCAGGATCTCGGCGTGGACGAGATCGAGGACCAACTGCGTCCGGCGGTCCGCGGGCTCGGCCCGCAGGTCCGTGACGGGCAGGTCGAGCGGCCGGGCCGGCTCGACCGAGGGGACGGGGCGCCCGTCCTGCTCGGGGAAGGCGGTGCGCAGGACTTCGTGGCGCCGCACCAGCTCGGTGAGGCCGTGGCCGAGGGCGGCCACGTCCAGCGGGCCGTGCAGCCGGAAGACCTCGTGGACGTTGTACATCGCGGGGCCGTTGGACAGCCGCTCGATCAGCCACATGCGTTCCTGGGTGAACGAGGTCACCTGCGCGCCCGCCGGGCGGCGTGGGACCGCGTCCCCCGGCTCGCCCTCGGCGGCCCTGCTCCGGGCCGCGCGGACGCGTTGGTCCAGCAGGGCCCGGGTGGTGGCCGGAGTGGAGCCGGTCGGTCGGCCGGGCTCGGATCGACTGTGCGGTGCCTTCACGGGTGACGGGCCTTTCCGGCGGGGAGCGGTTCGGCTTCGGCGGTAAGCGGTTCGGCGTCGGCGTCGGCGTCGGCGGGGAGCGGTTCCGCTTCGGCGGGAAGTGGTTCCGCTTCGGCGGCGCCGAGGTCCGCCAGCAGCGCCGCGTCGACGGCGTCGGCGAGTTCGGCGACGGTCGGGTGGAAGAACAGCAGGGTGACCGGCAGTTCGAGGTCGAGTGCCCGGCCGAGTCGGGACATGATCTTCGACGCGAGGAGCGAATGGCCGCCCAGCTCGAAGAAGTCGCCGTGCACGTCGTCCGGGGCGGCACCGAGCACCTCGGCCCAGGTCTCCAACACGAGAAGCTCGGTCTCGGTCGCGGTCCGTACGACGGGAGCGCCGGCCCCGTCGGCATCGGACTGCGGGGCCGCGGGCGGCACGGCGGGAGTGGCGGGGGCGGAGCGGCTCGCACGGAGGCCCGGAGGGGTCTCCCACGCCGATATCGGCCGTTCGGGACTGCCGACGAGCTGGTCGAGCAGCGCCCCGAAACCCTCGGAGAGTCGCCGCACCGTGTCGCGGTCGAAGAGGTCGGTGGCGTAGCGGATGACGCCGGTGATGCGGTCTCCGCGGTCCGTCAGGGAGACCTCGATGTCGAACTTCGCCACCTCGTTCGGTATCCGATGGTCGCTCACCTCGATCCCCGGGAGGCCGGACGGGAGCGCCGGCGGATCCTCCAGCTGGAACATGACGGTGAACAGGGGGTGCTGGCCCAGATCGCGTTCGGGCCGCAGCTCCTGCACCAGCCGTTCGAAGGGGACGTCCTGGTGGGCGTAGGCCTCCACCGCGCACCGCCGCACCCGGGCGAGCACGTCGGTGAAGCCGGGGTCACCGGACAGGTCGGTGCGCAGGACGAGCGTGTTGACGAAGAAGCCGATCAGCGGCTCCAGCTCGATCCGGGTCCGTCCGGAGATCGGCGTCCCCACCGTCACGTCGGCCTGTCCCGTGCAGCGCGCCAGCAGGACCTGGAAGGCGGCCAGCAGCGTCATGAACGGCGTGACCTCGTGGGCGCGCCCCAGTGCGCGGACGCGGTCGGCGAGTTCGGCGGGAATCTCGATCTCGACCTGGTCGCCCCGGCCCGACCACACCGCGGGGCGGGCCCGGTCCGTCCGGAGCACCGACGGGCTCAGGTCGGCCAAGTGCTCTCGCCAGTATGCGAGTTGGTTCTGCAGCGCCGTTCCGTCCTGGTGGCTCCGTTGCCAGTCCGCGAAATCGGCGTACTGGACGGGAAGGTCCGCCAGGGCGATCGGCCGGCCTTCGACGGCGGCACCGTACCCGGCGGAGATCTCCTGCCACAGCACCGACAACGACCAGCCGTCACAGGCGATGTGATGGATCACCAGGAGCAGCAGGTGGTCGTCGGGGGCGGTGCGGATCAGCCGGGCCCGCAGCATCGGAGCGGTCCCGAGGTCGAACGGGGTCGCCAGATCGGCGGCCACCAGCTCCCGGACCCGCTGCCGGGCCTGCTCCGCCGGGGCGTGCGCCAGATCGGTGATCGTCGGCACGAAGGTCTCGACCGGGTCCGTGACGTGGCACGGGCCGTCGTCGGTGTCGACGATCCTGCCGCGCAACACCTCGTGGCGCCGCACGACTTCGGTCAGCGCCCGGACGAGCGCGCCCTGGTCCAGCCGGCCGCGCAGGCGAACCGCGGTCGGGACGTTGTGGTCCGGCCGACCCGGCCGCAGCCGGTCGAGGAACCACAGCCGTTGCTGGGCGAAGGACAACAGGGTCGGAGCGTGCGCGCGCCGATCGGAGCCAGGCATGACGGATCCACCTTTCACGGCGATCGGGAACGCTCGAACGCCCCGGAAATACCCTCGCCGATTCGCTTCATCGCGATCAGTACGGCGGATAGTAGGCAGCTCCCGTCTCACTCCGCAAGACAGGAAACGGGGTTGCAGGCATCAAGACAATCTTTACGCCAGTCCACCGGATTCCTTATGTAGATCGAACACGCTCGACGGCTAGCATCGGCGCGATCGGCCGCGAAACCGTCTCTGACGTGCCGTCATGACGCGGATCGAGCAACCCACTTCCGTGGACGGGCGCCACGTGATAATTCTTCCTTCACCAGGTGGACGGCCGGGTGATCCCCTTTCGCGTCGGCCCCTTCAATGTTCCGAATGAGATCGGTGAACCCGTTGCATGAACTCATCCGTTGAATATGAACTCACTTCGTTCGCATGAACTCGGAGAAGGCATGACGCAGCAGCAGAGCCTGGTGGGTTCATTCGTCTCGCACGCCACCGGCCATCCCGGCGATCCGGCGCTGGTGTGGCACGGAGAAGAGACGACCTACGGTGAACTCCACCGACTGGCGGAGCGGGAACGCGTCCGGATCGCCCGGCTCGCCCCGACCGGGAACGAGCCGATCGGCATCCTGGCCGCCAAGTCGCCCTCGACGATCGCCCTGGTGCTCGCCTGCCTGCTCGAAGGGCGGCGCTTCCTGCTGCTGCCGGCCCCCACGCCGGAGGGGCGGACGTCCCACGCCTTGGTGGAGCGGGCCGGAATCCGGCACGTCCTGACTCCGGACAGCCCCCGGGCGCCCGGGCCGGGCGCCGGGGACCGGCCGGCGGAACCGGGGGCGGCGCGCGACACGGAGCCCGCCGACGTCTCCTTCATGTTCACCACCTCCGGTTCCACCGGGCGGCCGAAGATCGTGCCGCTGAGTACGGGGGCGGTGGACCGCTTCACCACCTGGGCCGGCGAGCGGTTCGGCATCCGTCGGGGGACCACGGTCCTCAACTACGCCCCGCTCACCTTCGACCTGTGCCTGCTGGACATCTGGACCACGCTCAAGTACGGCGGCCGCGTCGTCCTGGTCGATCCGGCCCGGGCCACCCACCCGGGCCACCTGCTGGACCTCGTCTCCCGCCACCGGGTCCAACTCGTCCAGGCGGTACCGATGTTCTACCGGCTGCTGGTCGACGCGGCCGCGGAGAGCGGCCGGCGGCTCGACACGGTCGAGCACGTCGTCTTCACCGGTGACAGCCTGCCCGCCCGCTGCCTGGCCGAGCTTCCGCAGCTGTTCACCGGCGCGCGGCTCTACAACGTCTACGGCTGCACCGAGACCAACGACAGCTTCCTGCACGAGGTCGACGGCACCGAGCCGGCGGACGGCCCGGTGCCGATCGGGCACCCGCTGCCCGGCGTCCACGCGGTGATCGTCGATGCCGACGGCGGGATCGTGACCGGGCCGGGAACCGGCGAGCTGCATGTCGCGACGCCGTTCCAGACCACCGGCTACCTGGACCGGGACCAGAACGCCGACCGGTTCGCGACTCACCGCCACGGAGGGGAGACGCGGCGCTACTTCCGCAGCGGCGACCTCGTGCGGCGCGACCGGGACGGCCGCATCACCCTGGAAGGCCGCAACGACCACCAGGTCAAGGTCCGCGGCACGCGGGTCAACACCCACGAGGTCGAACAGGTGCTGCTCGACCATCCCGACGTCGTCGAGGCGGCCGTGCTGGCCGTGCCCGACCCGGTGGCCGGCCGCCTGCTGCGGAGCGTGGTCCGTCGCGCCCCGGACAGTCGGCTGAACTCGCTGGCCCTGCGCCGGCACTGCGCACAGCGGCTTCCGCTCACCGCGGTCCCCTCCACCCTGCTGATCGTGGACGACCCGCTGCCCAGGACGTCCACCGGAAAGATCGACCGCGCGCCCATCGAGCGCACCTGCTCCCCGTCCCAGCCACAGTCCCAGCCCCAGCCCCAGCCCAGCGAAGGAACGGCCACGTGAAGCACGCCGCGACAGTCACCCGGTTCATCATCGAGGAGTTCCTGCCGGACGTCGGCGCGCACGAGCTGGATTCCGACTACGACCTCGTGGACGGCGGGGTCATCGACAGCCTCGGCCTGCTCAAGACGATCGCCTGGCTCGAGGACCGCTTCGACCTGCGCGTCGAGGAGTTCGACCTCGACCCGGACAGCTTCCGGTCCGTCGCCTCGATCAGCAGGTTCATCGAAGAGGCCCAGCCGCACCGGACGGACTCCCACTAGTCATGCACGAGGTGCTGCGAGCGCTGATCGACCGGGACCGCACCGTCGACCAGGAGCTGTGGGGGTCCTTCTGGGACCAGCTGCGCGACGGCACGCTGCGGTCCGGCGAGACGGTGGCGCTGCTGTCCTCGCTGTCCACCCGGATGCCCGATCGGGACACGCTGGTCGCGATGCTCCGCTCGCTGGACGAGCGGCGGCCGACCGTCCCCGCGCGGCTGGACGGCACGGCCAACATCGTCGGCACCGGAGGCGGGCCGGCCACGTTCAACATCTCCACCGCGGCGGCGTTCGTCGCCGCGGCCCTGGGCGTGCGCATCGTCAAGACGGGGTCCCGCGCCTATACGAGCAGCTGCGGCTCCCACGATCTGCTCGACCGTCTCGGCATCGGAAGGACCAGCTCGTACGAGCAGACCGACGACCTGCTGGAACGCTTCGGCATCGCGTTCCCGGGGAACTTCGTCTACCCGCGGGAGGTCGCGCTGCTGGCCCGGAGCATCGTGCCGATGGACCTTCGGATGATCGGCGGATTCATCAACTCCGTCGGCCCCTTCCTGGCCGCGGTGCCGGTCTCCGCCCAGCTCGTCGGCGTCTCGGACCGTTCACTGGTGCCGACTCTGGGCCATGTCGCCGCCACCGCGGCGGCCACCGTCGCCGGCCGGAGGATCTGGCTGTGCTCCAACGAGCTGGGCATCGACGAGCTCGTCAGTTCCGTCGACAACGTCGTCCTCACCAATGACGGCACCGACGGGATCCGGCTGCCGGCCGAGGCTCCGGGAACCGGGACCGGAACCGGGACCGGGCCCGGGACCGACGCGATCGCCGAACTGCGGCCGGCCGGAAGGGGCGAGGACGTGGTCGCCCACTTCCTCGGCGTGCTCTCCGGGGAGGGGACGGGTCTCGCGACGCGGACCGTCCGCCTGAACGCCGCCGCGCTGGCCGTCGCGAGCGGGCTGATCGACGGGTGGCCGGAGGCGATCGGGGCGGCCGACGACGCCCTGCGCAGCGGCGCCGCCCGCGACCTCGTCGAGCGCCTGCGCGCCCGGCCGGCGCGCCGCACGGCGGCCGCGGTGCGTGCGCGGTGAGCGGGTTCTTCGCACACCGGCCGCCGGACCGGCCCGGCCTGGCGGTGTTCCTCAACGCCGGAGACCCCCCGCTGCCCGTACTGGCCGACGTCATGCGGATGCTCGACGACTGCCGGGTGGACTGCCTGGAGCTGGCGGTGCCCTTTCCGAACTCGGTCACCGACGGGCCCGTCATCCGCCGCTCGGCGCAGCGGGCCCTGGCCGACGGCGGCGGGCTCGACGAGGTGCTCGACTTCCTCGGCGGGATCCTGCCCCGGCTGCGCCACCTGCGGGTGGCCCTGCTGGCCGACTGGAGCCACACGGTCAGGGACCTGACCGTGCCCGGCTTCGTGCGGCGGGTCGCCGACTCGGGCGTCCACGGGCTGCTGGTGCACGGCCTGCCACCGCGGCTACGGGCCGGCTGCCTGGAAGCGGTGCGGGAGGCGGGGCTGCCCATGGTCGCCACCTGCTACGCCGCGTCGACGGCCGAGGTGAAGGCCGCGGCCGCCGAGTGCGCCACCGCGTACCTGTACCTGGTGGCCCACTACGGCCGCAGCGGCGGCGGGCTCACCGCCGACCACCAGGAGCTGGCCGCCGCGCTGGCCGAACTGCGAACGAGGACCACCGCACCGATCGCCGTCGGATTCGGCGTCCGCTCCCGGGCGGACATCGCCCTGCTGCACGACCTCGGCGCCGACGCCGCGGTCGTGGGCAGCGCCGGGGTCGCCCGGATCGAGCGCGCCCTCGCCGAAGGGGCCGACGTGGTCGAGGAGTTCCACACCTTCATCCAGACCGTTTCGCCGTACTCGACAAGCCACTAGGAGGCACACCGATGATCGTCCGACACCTTGCCGACGTGAAGACCGTGGACTGGGGCAACGGGCTCAGCCGCAGGTTCCTGCTCGAATCCGACGGCCTCGGCTACACGATGACGGACACCACTGTCCGCGCCGGCACCAAGTCGCGGCTGGAGTACCGCCGCCACCTGGAGGCCTGCTACTGCATCGAGGGGAAGGGCGAGGTCGTGGACACCGACGGCACCTCCCACCCGCTGGAGCCGGGCACGCTGTACGCGCTCGACCGCAACGACGCCCACTTCCTGATCGCGAGCCCGGAGGAGGACCTCCGCCTGGTGTGCGTGTTCTCGCCCGCGCTGCGCGGCGACGAACGCCACAACCTGGACTCGGCCGATTTCTCCGAGTACTAACAGGACCGACAGGACTGACAGGACCGACAGATGATCAGGTGGAACGCCGACCAGATCGCCCTGGGCGAGGGGATCGCCCAGTGGGGCGAGGAACTCAGCTCGGGCCATCTCGAAGGGGACGCCGAAGGCGCCTTCCCGTGGGACAAGTGGAAGCTGATCCGGAGGTCCGGAATCCTCGGCCTGCCGTTCGACGAGCGGTGGGGCGGGCTGGGCCAGGACCTGCTCACCACCATGCACGTGCTCGAACAGCTCGGTACCGGATGCCGTGACGGCGGACTGAACTTCTCGGTCGCCACCCACCTGGTCGGCGCCGGGGTCCCGCTGCAACGGTTCGGCTCACCGGAGCTCAAGGCGCGTTACCTGCCGGGGATCTGCTCGGGTGAGACGATCGGGGCGCACGCGATCAGCGAGACCGAGAGCGGCTCCGACGCGCTGGCGATGAGGACCACGGCCACCCGCGAGGACGACGGCTTCGTGCTGCGGGGCGGCAAGTCCTTCATCACCAACGGCCCGGTGGCCGACGTGTTCGTGGTCTACGCGCGCACCCACCCGAACGGCGGCCCGCTCGGCATCACCGCCTTCGTCGTGGAGCGGGACACCCCGGGGCTCGTCGTCGGGCCACCCGTCGCCACCATGGGGCTGCGGACCGCTCCGCTGGGTGAACTGCACTTCGACGACTGCAGGGTCCCCGCGTCCGCCGTGATCGGCCGGGTCGGATCCGGGTTCCTGGTCCTGGACCACGTGATGAAGTGGGAGATCCTCTGCTCCTTCGTCATCAACACCGGGCAGATGCGGTACCGGCTCGACCGCTGCGTCGAGTACGCCAAGGAGCGCGTCCAGTTCGGCCATCCGATCGGCTCGTACCAGTCGATCTCCCACAAGCTCGTGGACATGAGCATCGGCCTGGACACCGCGCGGAAATGGCTCTACGACACGGCGGTTCGGCTGACGGAGGGCGAGAACGTCACGAGGGACATCGCCGTCAGCAAGCTCGTCGCCAGCGAGGGCAACCTCTCCTCCGCACTGGCCGCCGTGCAGATCTTCGGCGGCAGCGGGTACCTGGCCGAGTACGGGCTGGAGAAGGACGTGCGCGACGCGGTCGCCGGCCCGATCTACTCGGGCACCTCGGAGATCCAACGCAACCGCGTCGCCGCCATGTTGGGGCTGTGACGCCTGATGCTGGTCAAGATCTGCGGAGCCGCCTCGGCCGGGGACGTGGCCTCGCTCGACAGGGCCGGGGCCGACCTGGTCGGCCTGTGGCACGGCGTACCGGGGGGTCGCACGGACCTGACGCCCCGTCAATTGACGGTGCTGGCAGATGCCGTGCACCGAACGGCGCGACTGCGTCCGGTCCTCGTGACCTTCCTGGACGACGCCGGGGCGCTGCGCGCGGCGACGGACGCGGCCCGGGTGTCGTGGGTCCAACTGCACGGCTACCAGCCGCCGGGCCTGGTCCGCGCCCTGAAGAGCACCACGGACCTCACCGTGGTCAAGGTGCTGCACCTCGGTACGGACACCCGCGCGGAGCGGTCCCTGATCGCGGCGTACGAGCGGGCGGGAACGGACCTCTTCCTGCTGGACACGGTGGCCGGGGACGGCCGGATCGGCAGTACCGGGCAACCGGCGGACCGCGCGGCCGTCCTCGGGATCGCGGACCGCCTCTCGCGCCCCTTCCTGCTCGCCGGCGGCATCACGGCCGACAACCGGGAGGACTACCGGGAGGTGGTCGACCACCCCCTGTTCCTGGGCATCGACGTGGACACGGCGGCCAGGGACCCCGACGGACGGCTGAGCACCGACCGGGTCACGGCCCTGCGGCGCGGCTGGCGGGCGACGGACGGCAGCGGGGTGCCCGGATGACGGCCGAGTTCATCGAGGCGCTGCTGGACGCCCGCCGACCGGTGATCATGGAGCTCAAGCGGCAGGACGCCGCGGGAAACGACCTGTTCGGTGACAGGTCGGCCACCCGCCTGGTCGCCGACTACCGGGACGTCGGCGCGCCCTGCCTGTCCGTGGTGACCGGGCGGTGGTTCGGCGGCACCCCGGACCTGCTGCGCGAGGTCGTGGCCGCGACGGACCTGCCCGTGCTGCAGAAGGACTTCATCACCCGCCGGAGCCAACTGCACCAGGCCCGCGAGAGCGGCGCGTCCGCGGTCCTGCTCACCGCCGCGCTGCTGCCCCGCGCCACCCTGGGCCACCTGGTCGACCTCGGCCTGCGCCTCGGCCTGACGCCGTTCGTCGAGGTCACCACCGAGGAGGAGATCAGCCGCGTGCCACGCGCCGAGGACTGCGTGGTCGCGGTGAACAACAAGGACATCGCCACCCGCGAACGCGGCGCGGGCGACCTCGGGCGGAGCTCCTCGCTCCTGCCCGCGGTGCTGAACAGCGGCACCCGGTGCCCGGTGAGTGCCGGAGCCGTCCGCTGCCCCGAGGACGCCGCCCGCCTGCTCGGGGAGGGCTTCGCCGGTGTGCTCGTCGGGACGGGCCTCCTGCGCACCGCCAGCCTGCCGGGCTGGCTGGACGGCCTCGACGCCCGCCTCGGCACCCGCCCCGACGCCGGCCCCGAACCGGCTCCACCCGTCCGCCGCCCGGCGGACCCCCCACCCACCAGCGACATCCGGAGGTAAGGCCATGACCAGCGCGGCAACCGAGCAGTGGAAGGTCGTCGTCAACGACGAGGAGCAGTACTCGATCTGGTCCGCCGACCGCGAGTCGCCGGCGGGCTGGCACGAGGTCGGCGTGCAGGGCGCGAAGGACGAATGCCTCGCGCACATCGAACGCGTGTGGACCGACATGCGCCCCCGCAGCCTGCGCCTGCGGTCCGTCCCGGAGGACGGTGCGCAGTGAACCCGACGCTCGCGCCGCACGGTGCGCGCGGGGCGACCGGGCCCGTGCTCTCCACCGCCCTGGACCTCCCGGAGTGCCGGGCCCGGGGCTGGGTCGTCGTCGACTCCATGGTCGACGGCCTCGCCATGGGCGGCACCAGGATGACCCGGACGGTGACCGAGCAGGAGCTGACCGGGCTCGCCAGGGCGATGACCCACAAGCTGGCGCTGGTCGGCCTGCCCATCGGTGGCGCCAAGGCCGGCATCGCCCCCGCTCCGGGCGCCACCGTCGAACGGGAGGCGGTGATGCGGGAGTTCGGCCGCGCCGCGGCCCCGCTGCTGCACGGCGGGGTGTACCTGGGCTGCGACCAGGGCACCACCTACGCCGACCGGCGGCTGGCCTTCGAGGCCGCCGGGTACGACGTCACCCGCCTCCCCGGCACCACCCGCCTCACCGTCGGCTGGGCCGAACTGTGGGACCACATGGCCGACATCACCGGGTTCGGCGTGGCCGTCGCGGTGCTCGGCGCCCTACGGGCCTCCGGGGCGCGGACCCCGCAGCGCATCGCGATCCAGGGCTTCGGCACCGTCGGGCGCGCGGTGGCCGGCCACCTGGCCGCCCACGGCCACCGGGTGGTGGCCGTGGCCGACGTCCGGGGCACCGTCGAGGACCAGCGCGGACTGCCCGTCGCCGAACTCGCCTCGCTCACCAGCAGCGACGGCACGATCGACCGGAGCCGGCTGCCCGACCGGGTCACGGTCCACGGCCCCGGGCAGGCGTGGCTGCACGTCGACGCCGACGTACTGGTGCTGGCGGCCTCCGCCTCCGCGGTCGACGAGGAGGCCGTGCCCGCGGTCCGGGCCCGCCTGGTGGTCGAGGGCGGGAACCTGAGCTGCACCGCACCGGCCCGCCGGCTGCTGCGCGAGGCCGGGCACACCGTCCTGCCGGACGTGGTCGTCAACGTCGGCGGCGCGGCGGCGACCGGCTGCGTGCTCACCGGGCTGGCCCCGTCCGACCTGCCGCTCCCGCAGCTGTCCGAGTGGCTGCGCGAGTGGGTCGCCGACAGGATCGCCAGGAACTGCGAGCTGGTGCAGGAGTTGAGCGCCACGGGCAGCGCCGATCCGGTCGCACAGCTCCTCGGTTCGCGCGGTGCCCCGGCCGGGGCCGGCCCTGCCGACGCCACCGCCCCGGCCGGGGCCGCCGGAACGGGGGTCCCGGCCGAACGGTGAGGCCGCCGTGCGCGGGGCCGCCGGCCGGCCGGATCGGGCCGGGCCGGCGGCCCCGGGGAGGACGGTCAGACGACCGGGTGGAGCTCGTCGATACAGCTCAGGACGACGTCGCGGAGGGTGTCCACGATGTGCGGGATGAAGTCGCCGGTGGCGGTGTCCGTGACCCAGGGGTCCATGGTGGTGGAGATCAGGTAGCGGACCGGGAGCCGGTCGTCCTCGTGGGCGGTGACGCCGAGCCGGGCGCGGAAGTCACCGACGAAGTCCTGACCGTAGACGGCCGGATCGAACTCGGAGCCGGTGAGGATCAGGGGCGGCATCTCCTCCGGCGCCGGGACCCGGGGTTCGGTGGCACTCGGCCGGATGCTGAGCCTGGAGTAGATCAGGTCGTTGAGGTCGTTGGCCTTCTGCAGCACCGTGTTGGGCCTGCCGTCGATGACCGGGTTGAACGCGTAGCCGATGATGATCTGGTCGGAGCCGAGCTCCTTCAGCAGGGCCATGGCCTCGTCGTCCTCCAGGAGCTTCTCGTTGCTCCACGGCACGATGCGCCGACGGATGAAGTCGAGCTGCTCCTCGACGCCCTGCGCCCCCGGGTGGGCGGCCCGCTCGGCGGGCAGGCGCTGGACGGTGGTCACGGTGAACGGGTCGTCGGGGCGGGCCATGGTGCGGACGGCCGCGTAGAGCCGCTTGCTGTTGAACAGCGCCTGGCCGAGGATCCGCCCGTAGCCGGCGGCGTCCGTGCGGATCACCCGGTGGCTGAGGTAGACACCGGCCACGGCGGCGCCGGGCTTGGAGCCCTCGATGCCGAAGAGGCCGACGCTGGCGTCGTAGGCGCCCTGGTCGAGGTAGGCGGCGCCGAGGGCGACCAGCTCGCGCTGGCGCCGGTCTCGGTAGCACAGACCGCCCGCCGGATAGGGGATGTAGCCCGCCTTGTGGGGGTCGATGCTGATGGAGTCGACGTGGTGCAGCAGGTCGTACTGCTGGTTCACGTAGGCGCTCATCGCCAGGTCGGGGGTGATCCGGGCCCCGGTGTAGCCGGGAGGCGCCTGGCGGGGCGGGCGCTTGACGGCGGCGAAGTAGCCGCCCCAGGCGGAGTCGGCGTGGACGGGGTAGCACAGGCCCTTCGCCCCGAACGCCTCGCGGAGCGCGAGGATGCCGGCCAGCGGATCGACGGCGCTCAGTTCGGTGCTGCCCATCACGGCGACGTCCAGCAGCACCGGTTCGTGGTCGCGCAGGCAGGTGTCGAGCAGCTCGCGGCGTGACTGGAGCTCGGCCCGGGCGTCGAGGTCCACGGCCACCGTGCGCAGGCGGCCGCGGCCGATGCCGAGCACGGCGGCCGCCTTGGGCCAGGAGTAGTGCATCGTGGCGGGCGCCAGGATCACGCCGGGGGCGACGTCGTCCTTGAGGTACGCGCGGAAGGCCTCGTACCCCAGGTGCTGGATCGTGTACTTGTCGACGATGCCCAGCCGCTCGTCCTCGATCCCGCAGGCCTCGCGCACTCGGGCGGGCAGGTCGAGGACGGTCTCCGGCCGCAGGTTCACCAGTTGCCAGGGGGTGAGGTCCGGCAGCAGGTGCTCGGTGCCGTCCGGCAGGAGGACGGTGAGGTTCCGGGCGGCGGCGAGGGCGGACTCCCGGCGGACGGCCTCGGCGACGGCGACGGGGTGGTAGGTGAGGTTGCGGGCCGACCAGGCGGCTTCGAGGTTCGCGACGGTGCCGTCGCAGGTGATGTGCCCCCAGGAGGTGTCCGTCCGGTAGCCGAGCAGCCGGCACAGGTCCTCGCCGACGGTCCTCTCCAGCTGGGTGGTGACCGGCGAGGCCTCGGCGGCGACGTTGTTCGGGTTGGAGAGCATGGCGGCGAAGTAGCCCGCGATGCCGGGGATGGTCAGGTCCCAGTTCATGTGGCCCTGGAACCGGTAGCTGTACGCCGGGACGGAGCCGCGCAGCGACTTCAGCAGGGTGTCGAACTCGGAGCGCAGGGTCTTGACGTCCTGGTGGTAGCCGTCGGACGCCTTGATGTCGTCGGTCACGTAGGGCGGGTCGTCCGGGTAGAGCTCGCGACGGTCGGCGGCGTTGGCGCGCACGGCGTCCAGGACGAGCTCCTCCAGCAGCCGCTGGTTCTCGGCCTTGGGGCCGAGGAACCAGGCGGCGAGCGTCGAGGTCCCGGGGGCCGCGGCGAGGTCGAGGTCGGCCCGATGGCGTTCCAGGGCCTGGGCGAACCGGGCGCGGGGTGTCGTCGGATCGGGCTTGGCGGGGGTGTCGGTCATGGCGGTGCTCCTGCGACGGGGTGGGAGGGCTAGGAGAGGGAGGGGGTGGCCGCCGCGGCCCGGGTCTGCTCCGTGCCGGAGCCGATCGGGGTCTTCGCGGCGCCGAAGTCCTGCAGCAGGTAGCTCTGGGCCAACGTCATGTGCTCCAGCTCGTCGAGGCTGACGCTCTCGTGCAGTGCGTGGATCATGCACTTCGGCTCCTCGCAGCCGATCACCAGCACGACCGCCTTCGGGCTGTTCGCCTGGAGGAGGGTGACCAGGGGGATGGAGCCGCCCTGCCCGGCGTACTGGGTCGTGGTGCCGGGGTACGCCTTCGCCAGCGCCTTCTCCGCGGTGTCGTAGCCGGGCAGCGTGATGTCGGCGAAGAAGCCCCGGCCGAGTTCCTGGGGCGCCGAGACGACGACCTTGGCGCCCCACGGATTGACGTCGGCGCTGTTCAGGAACTCGCTCAGCTTCCCGGCGGCCTTCTCCGGGTCCTCCAGCGGCGCGAGCCGCATGCCGATCCGGGCGGTCACCGTGTCGATGAGCTGGTTGACCGGCTGGTCGTGCGGCGGGAGTTTCGAGGTCAGGCCGATGACGTTGATCGAGGGCCTGGTGTACAGCCGGTCGCCCAGCTGGCCGGTGCCCAGCAGCTTCATCCCCTGGACGACCCCGGCGTCGGCGCGGAACGCGTCCTCGCCCGGCTGCACGCCGTCCCACTTGTCGGAGCGGAGCCCCGGCACGGCCACGTTGCCGTCGGCGTCGTGCAGCCGGGCCAGCATGCGGGCCAGCACGATGAAGGCGTCCCCCGCCGGGCCGCCGAACATGCCGCTGTGCCGGGTGCCGTCGACGAGCGTGGTGACCGTGACGTCCACGATGGCGAAGCCCCGCAGTGACTTGGTGAGCGTCGGCTGGCCGAGACTGGTGTTGCCACCGTCCGCGACGATGATGACGTCCGCCTTGAACTTCTCGGGGTGGGCCTGGATGTACGCCTCCAGGGTTCCCCGGCCGGCTTCCTCCTCGCCCTCCAGGACGACGACGAGGTTCACCGGCGGCTTGCCGTCCAGCGCCCGCAGGGTGCCCACGTGCATCATCACCCCGGACTTGTCGTCCGCGGCACCGCGGCCCTTCAGCCGGTTGTGCTCGTCGATGCTCGGCTTGAAGGCGTCGGGCCACTTGGTCTCGTCGGTCTGCACGACGTCGTAGTGCGCGTACAGCAGGACGGTGGGCGTGTGGGGCCCGGCGTCCGGGCAGTGGTAGGTGCCGTGGACGAGCTTGGAGTCGAACTGCTCCCCCGCGCCCCCGCCGCCGATCTCCACCAGGTCGACCTGGGTGAGGCCCGCCTTCTGCAACAGCTTCTGCGCCGTCGTGGCCGCGTTGTCGAGGTCCGCCTCGTGGGATTTCGGGTCCTTCGTGTCGTAGATCGACCGGATCTTCACCAGCTCGATCAGGTCGTCGGTGATCCCCTTCATCAGACCCTTGACCTTGTCGGGCAGTCCCTGCCCGTCACCGTCCGTGGTGACCGTTCCCATGCTCGCTCCGCCTCCGTCGGCGTGGACACGACGCGCGGGCGCGCATCGCACGAGTCATGGATAGAGTGCGAACCACCATGGCGCGGCACCGACGTGCGCGGACCCTCGGACGGCCACCCGGGCGGAGCAGCAGGCCGCCGGACGGCGCTCCACCGGCGTCCTGGCGGCGATCGCCGAGGCCACCGGCCGACCTGCCACCGCCCCCCTTCCATCCGGTCCTCTCCAGGAGCCCCCGTGCAGCACGTCACCCTGAACAACGGCGTCCGGATGCCGATCCTCGGCTTCGGCGTCTACCAGATCCCGGCGGACCGGACCGAGCAGGCCGTCTCCGAGGCCCTCGCCGCCGGCTACCGCCTGCTGGACACCGCCGCCGCCTACGGCAACGAGGAAGCCGTCGGCCGCGCCGTCGAGAACAGCGGAATCCCCCGCCAGGAGCTCTTCGTCACCACCAAGCTGTGGATCCAGGACGCCCCCGCCGAGGCCAACGCCCGCCGCGCCTTCGAGACCTCACTGACCAGGCTCGGCCTGGACCACGTCGACCTGTACCTGATGCACCAGCCCTACGGCGACGTGTACGGCCAGTGGCGCGCCATGGAGGCCGTCAACCGCGAGGGCCTGGCCAAGGCGATCGGCGTCGCCAACTTCTACCCCGACCGGCTCCTCGACCTGATCCTCAACAACGAGATCACCCCGGCGGTCAACCAGATCGAGACCCACCCCTTCTTCCAGCGCCCCGCCGACCAGGCCCTCATGCGCGAGCACGGCGTCCGGCACCAGGCGTGGGGCGGCTTCGCCGAAGGCAGGAACGAGCTGTTCACCAACCCCGTCCTCGCCGGGATCGGCGAGGCGCACGGCAAATCCGTGGCGCAGGTCGTGCTCCGCTGGCTGGTCCAGCGCGGCATCGTCACCATCCCCAAGTCGGTCAACCCCGACCGGATGGCGCAGAACATCGACGTCTTCGACTTCGAACTCGACCACGACCAGATGTCCGCCGTCGCCGCCCTGGACACCGGCACGACGCTGTTCTTCGACCACCGGGACCCCGAGATGGTCGCCTGGCTCAGCCAGCGCCGCCTGGACGGCTGAGCGCCGGAGCGGGAGCACGGCGGCCGGGGCCGTCAGGTATCGGAATAGCTGAGGTCCCCGATCGTCCAACTGCTGATGTCCTCGATGGCGATGCGGTACATGCCGCCGGTGTGGGGCAGCGCGAAGTCGCCCTGCAGGATCTTCGCCCGGTGGAGGTGGAGGTGGGTGGGCCGCGCGGGCGGGCCGTCCGCGGGCGGGGCGAAGAGGGCGGCGAACGGCTTCAGGTGGTCCGAGGCCTGGAGGACCTCCGCCACCCGTTCCCACCACAGGGCCACCGGTGCGAGTCTGCCGGTGATCACCGCGCCGGGGACCACCACGGTCAAGGCCATCTGGTTGCTGTGCTCGGACTCCACCATCGCGGCGATGTCGACGAGCAGCCCATCAGGGTTCGACATGATTCCCAGGGTAGGGCACGGCCCGGTCCCCGTACGTGTCGCGGGTGAGGCGGTCGCCGACGGCGACGTGTCCCGTTCGGAGTGCGCCGGGGCGCGGGGGTGCGCGGTCGGACACGGCGCGCCCAGCGGATTCACCCCGGTGGGAGGCGCCGCCACGGACCGTGCACGTCAGCCAACCATCCTGTCCTCAAAGCCTGTTGGGCCCCTGCCTCGCTCGGGACCGGCGGCCCCGGGCGAGGCTCCCCCGAAACCGGAGGTGAAATATCCGCCCGTTGCCCGCTCGGGCCTGCTAGAGTCGTTTTAGTTGCAGTAGTGGTTCCCATGAACTTTGTGTGCGCCTGCTGATGTATTCCGCAGGCGCATTTTTGTTTCCCGGCTCTTCCCCGGGTGGGTGCTCATCGCGGCGACTCGGAGCTCGCGCTGTGCGTGCTTCGGAAAGCCCCTTGAAGGAGATTTTTAATGGCTAATGGCACCGTGAAGTGGTTCAACTCGGAAAAGGGCTTCGGCTTCATCGAGCAGGAGGGTGGCGGCCCGGACGTGTTCGCCCACTACTCGAACATCAACGCCAACGGCTTCCGTGAGCTGCTCGAGGGCCAGAAGGTGGAGTTCGACGTCACTCAGGGCCAGAAGGGCCCGCAGGCCGAGAACATCCGCCCGCTGTAATTCTTCTGCCACGGCACCCGCCAAGCAGCGAGGGGCCCGCACCGCGTACACAATGCCCGGTGCGGGCCCCTCGGCGTTGCCCCGGGCACGCCCCCGGCCATCGGGCCCCCTGACACGCACCGCCACCGGCGGTCGCCCCACGCGAGACGCACAGCGCCGCGTCCGAATCACCCCCCTGCCGTGACATCTCAATGCGAGGTCCTCGCTCCCGCCCTTGCCGGTGGGCGCCGACCGCAGGTGGCGTGCCGCACGGTTGCCCCGTCCACGCCCCACCCGTCACAGCTCTCGGCCCGTTCCCTTGCGGTCTCCGTCGGCGCGCCGCGCCCCGGAGCCTTCCCCGTGACGTGCCGCCCCGAGGAAGGTCTCCCGCATGAACCGCTCCACTCGCTCCTCGTACCAGAACGCCAACTCCCGTTCCGGCCGCGCCCACGGAACCCGCGCCGGCGGCAGCTCCTTCTACGGAGACCGGCCCTCCGGCGGCCGTACCGCCCGTCAGGGCTCCTCCGCCCAGCACGAGTTCGCGATGCCGGTGAGCACCACCCCGGCACTCCCGGCTGTCGAGGCGTTCGCCGAACTGGACATGCCCAAGGCCCTGCTCTCCACGCTGACCCGGCAGGGCGTCACGGCGCCGTTCCCGATCCAGGCCGCGACGCTCCCGAACTCGCTGGCCGGACGCGACGTCCTGGGCCGGGGCCGCACCGGTTCCGGCAAGACCATCGCGTTCGGCCTCGCCGTGCTGGCCCGCACCGCCGGCCGGAAGGCCGACCCCCGCCAGCCGCTGGCCCTGGTGCTGGTCCCCACCCGCGAGCTCGCCCAGCAGGTCACCGACGCCCTCACCCCGTTCGCGCACGCGGTACGGCTGCGGATGACGACCGTGGTGGGCGGGACGTCGATCGGCCGCCAGGCCCAGGCGCTGAACCGCGGGGCGGAGGTCGTGGTGGCCACGCCCGGCCGGCTCAAGGACCTGATCCAGCGCGGCGACTGCCGGCTGGACCGGGTCGACATCACGGTGCTCGACGAGGCCGACCAGATGGCCGACCTGGGCTTCCTGCCCCAGGTCACCGAGCTCCTCGAACAGGTCGCCGAGGGCGGCCAGACCCTGCTGTTCTCCGCCACGCTGGACCGCAACGTCGACCGCCTGGTGCGGCGCTTCCTGAAGGACCCGGTCACCCACTCCGTGGACCCGTCCGCGGCGACGGTCAGCACCATGGAGCACCACGTGCTGCAGGTGCAGAACTTCGACAAGAACGCCACGATCGCCCACATCGCCTCGCGTGACGGCAGGGTGATCATGTTCATCGACACCAAGCACGGCGCGGACGGCCTGGTCGAGGACCTGCTCGCGAACGGGGTCAAGGCCGCCGCCCTGCACGGCGGCAAGTCCCAGCCCCAGCGCACCCGCACCCTGGAACAGTTCCGCACCGGCCAGGTGACCGCGCTGATCGCCACCAACGTCGCCGCCCGCGGCATCCACGTCGACGGCCTCGACCTCGTCGTCAACCTCGACCCGCCGGGCGACCACAAGGACTACCTGCACCGCGGCGGGCGCACCGCCCGGGCCGGCGAGTCCGGCACCGTCGTCACCCTGGTCCTGCCCAACCAACGCCGCGCGATGGCCCGCATGATGACCACCGCCGGCATCACCCCCGTCACCACCAGGGTCAGCGCCGGCGACGAGGAACTCGTCCGCATCACCGGCGCCCGGGTGCCCACCGGCGTTCCCGTCGTGATCCCCGACCCCGTCGTCGAGCGGCCCCGCCGCAGCGCGTCCACCAGCCGGGGCCGTCGCGGCCGCGGCGGCCCCGCCAACCCCGGCGGCAACACCCGGGCCAACACCGGCGGCACCACCCGGGCCGCCTCCGGCCGCGACAACCAGGGCTCCTCCGACCGACGCCGGGCACCCCGGCGCGCCGCCCTCTCCGCGTAGCACCCCTCCCCCGACGGGCCGGCTCACCGCACCGACCCGGCCGCCGCTCCTTGACGCCCGAGGGCCGCGGCCGGGGCCGGCCGGACGGGGCCGGTGGCCCGCGCGCCCCCGCCCGTCCGGTGTTTCAGAGCACGGCGAGCCGGTCCACCAGCAGTTCCACCCTGCGCCCGGTGTCCGGCGGCGGCAGTCGTCCCGCCCGGGTCAGGGTGGCCAGCCCGTGCAGGGCCGCCCAGAACACCTCGGTGAACAGCGCCGGGTGGACGCCGTCGCCGGCGACCTCGCCGAGGCTTTCCAGCAGGGCGGCGAAGGCGTCCTTCAGCGGCTCCGGGGTGTCCTCGCGCGCGAACGCCAGGCCGCCGTCGAGCTGGAACATGGCGTCGTAGACCGCCGGGTTGCGTTCGGCGAAGTCGAGGTAGGCGCGGGCGAGGGCGGTGACCCGGGCGCGGGGGCCGTCCGCGGCGGAGCTCGCGGCCCGCAGTGCCACGGCCATCTCGGCGGCGCCCTCCAGGGCGACCGCGCCGATGATCTCGCGCTTGCCGCGGAAATGGCTGTAGAGGACGGGCTGGCTGTATTCGATGCGCTCGGCGAGCCGGCGGGTGGTGACCGCGTCCCAGCCCTGCTGCTCGGCGAGTTCGCGGGCCGTGGCCACGATGAGGCGCTCGCGGTCCGCCCGTTCGCGCTGCTTGCGTTCCTGTACCGACATGATCCGATCCTAGCACTGCTAGACAATCGAGCGGCGGCAGTACTAGCGTTGCCTCATCAGCTAGCAATGCTAGATCCCAGGGGGTAGCCATGCTCAACGCACTTGAGGTCTTCACCACCGTGGTCGTCGGCCTGATGGTGGGGGTGGAGTTCTCCGTCGCCTTCGTCATCAACCGGATCCTCGACGCACTCCCCGAGGACAGCGGTCAACTCGGCCGCGCCCACGGGGGCCGGATGCTCGGCGCCCTGATGCCGTTCTGGTACATCGGCTCGCTCGTCCTGAGTGCCGTCTGGGCCGTCGCCGGTTGGCACCGCCCCGGCGCCGGCCTGGTCGTCGTCGCCGGCGCGCTGCTGATCGTCAGCGTGATCATGTCGGTCCTGCTGCTCGTCCCGATCAACAACCGGGGCAAGACGTGGACCCCCGAGAACCGGCCCGCCGACTGGAAGCAGCAGATGAACCGCTGGGACCGCTTCCACTACGTCCGCGTCGCCGTCATCGTCGCCGCCTTCACCCTGCTGGTCACCGCCCTCACCTGAGCCCGCGGGCGCCACCGGCCACCGCCCCTTCGAGGTCGTGAGCCGACCGGGCCGTCCCCCGACCGGGCGACACCTGCCGGGCGGCGTCCGCGACCGCTCGGCCGCCCGGGTGCCCGGCCCACCGGCGGCGATGCCGACGGGGACCGCGAGGTTCCTCAACACGCCCTTCCTCTCCCGGCGTTGGCAAGCGGTACGGTGCGCGGATGCATACACGTGTGACGGGCATCGCCGTACGGGGCGGCCGGATGCTGCTGCTGAACCAGGACACCGAGGGACCGCGGAGGTGGTCCCTGCCCGGCGGGAAGGTCGAGGACGGTGAGACCTTGGCCGGAGCCCTGCGCCGGGAGATGGTCGAGGAGACCGGACTCGAAGTCGAGGTCGGTTGCCTGCTGTACGTCTGCGACGTCACGGCCGCCGGCGTCGTGCACATCACCTTCGAGGTCGCGGTGACCGGCGCCCGGATCGGCGACGTCGCCGCCGGCGCGGACACCCGGCCGATCCGGGGCGTGGAGTGGGTGAAGCTCGACGACCTTCCCGCTCACGGCTTCTCCGAGCGGTTCGTGAAGCTGGCCAGGGCCGACTGGCCGGGTGCCGGCACGTACATGGGGCCGAAGTCGAACATCGGGCTGTGACGAGTGCGAGGACGGTCGCCCGGGAGCCCGTCCCGGCCCCCGGTGCCCGGCGGAGCTGCCACGCCGCGAGGCCGCGTTCCGCGGGGCGACCTCGTGGCGTGGCAGCGTGGTGGCCCGGCTACTTGACCGAGCCGGCGGTGAGTCCGGAGACCACGTGGCGCTCGATCACCGCGAACAGGACGACGACCGGCACGATGGCCACCAGCGAGGCGGCGAACACGTAGTTCCACTGCACGCTGTAGGCGCCGATCATGTTGTTGATGCCGACGGTGAGCGGTTGCCGGTCCGGCGAGTTGGTGAGGGTCAGGCCCATGATGAACTCGTTCCAGGCCGAGATGAACGTGAAGATCACGGCGGTGACCACGCCGGGCAGCGCGAGCGGCAGGGTGACGCGGAACAGCGCGCCGATGCGACCGTTGCCGTCGATCATCGCGGCTTCCTCCAACTCCCTGGGGATGGAGCCGATGTAGGCGCTCAGGATCCAGATCGCGAAGGCCAGGTTGAAGGCGGCGTTGGCGAGCACCAGGACGATCGGGGTGTCCAGCAGGTCCAGTGCGAAGAACTCCCGGTAGAGGCCGACCTGCAGGGCGGTGGGCTGGAACATCTGGGTGACCAGCACCAGCAGCAGGAAGGCCTTGCGGCCGCGGAAGCGCACCCGGGCGGTGTAGTACGCGGCGGGCAGGGCGACCAGCAGCACCAGCAACGTCGAGCCTCCGGCCACCAGCAGGGTGGTCCGCAGGTTCTGGCCGAGCGTGGTGTCCGTCCAGACCTTGGTGAAGGAGGAGAAGTCGAAGTGCGTCGGCAGGTAGGAGTTGTCCCGCAGCTGGCCGGCCGGGCGTCCGCCGGTGATCAGCATTTCGACGTACGGGAGCACGAAGAGCGCGGCGAGCGCCCAGGCCAGCGCGGTGAGCAGGACGGTCCGTGCGCGCGGGCGGTGCTTCGCCGGCGGCGGCTGAAGGATGGTCATCAGCTCTCCTCCCCGTTCCAGCGGCTGACCTTGAGGAAGACGATCACCATGAGGATCACGACGCCGAAGTTGACCACGGACATGGCGGCGGACTCGGCGACGTCGTAGCCGCGCAACATGTACATGAACACGGTGGTGGTGGCGGTGTCGGCGTTCGGGCCGCCCTGGGTCATGCCCCAGATGACCGGGAACGAGTTGAAGACGTTGATCAGGTTGATCACCAGACCGACCAGGAAGGCCGGACGCAGCAGCGGCAGGGTGACCTTGCGGTAGGTCTGCCAGGGCGTGGCGCCGTCGACCCTGGCCGCCTCGTAGACCTCTCCGGGAATGGTCTGCAGTCCGGCCAGCAGGGTGTAGGTGGTGAACGGCAGTGAGACGAAGACGGCGACGAGGACCAGCCAGGGCTTCGCGTGGGCGGCGTCGCCGAGCCAGGCCCGGGAGTGGTCGATCAGGCCGAGGTCGAGCAGCAGCCGGTTGAACACGCCGGCGACCTGGTCGAGCATCCAGCGGAAGCCGATCGCGGTCATCAGCACGGAGGCGGCCCAGGGGGCGACGAGCGCCCAGCGGGTGACGCGACGGCCGGGGAAGTTCTGGCTGAACAGCTGGGCCAGCGCGAGCGAGATCAGCATGGTCAGGCCGACGACGACGACCGTCCAGACGACGGTCCAGGTGAGCACTCCGGGCAGGCGGGGGTCACCGAGGAGCTTGCGGTACTTGATCAGACCGGCCGGGCCGTGGTCGGTGCCGGTGGTGTCGATCCTGCGCAGTGAGGTGGTGACCATCTCGACGACCGGCCACACGACCACGCCGAGGATGAGCACGATGGCCGGGGCCAGCCAGGGCAGTGGCCCGAGCCGTTCGAACAGGGAGCGGCGCCCGGGCGCGCGGCCCGCGGGCGGGGCCGACGGACTCGTCGGCGGCGCGGCCGGCCGGGCGGGGTCGCCGGGCCGGGCGTCTGTGCTGCTGGGGAAGGACACGGTGTGGGGATTCCTTGTGCGCTCGTCAGGGTCACTCGCCGGCCTGCTGCGCGGCCTTCTGGAGCGCGTCGAGGGTCTTCTTCGGGTCGCCGACCGCGCTGCCGATCTGGGTCTTGATCTGCGCGGAGACCGCCGGCCAGGTCGGGTCGCTGAGGGGGTAGAAGGTGGCGGTGGGCAGGATCTGCAGGAACGGTGCCAGGGCCTTCTCGTCCGGGTCCGCCTGGAGTGCGGTGAGCGCGGACTGCGTGACCGGCAGCAGGCTGTACTGCTTGTCGAACTTCACCGCGTTGTCCTTGGCGTAGGCGAAGTCGAGGAAGGCCTTGATCTGCTCCTTGTGGCCGCCCTTCTTGAAGGCCATCATCCAGTCGGCGACTCCGAGGGTGGCCTTGCCGGTGCCGTCCTTGCTGGGCATCGCGGTCCAGGTGACGTCCATGGCCTTGACGTCGTTCAGCTGGGTGGGGATGCCGTTGAGCATGCCGACCTTGCCGGAGGCGAAGTCCTTGGCCAGGTCGGTGCGGTTGACGGAGGCCGGGCTCTGCTCGGTCAGACCCGCGTCCACCCAGCTCTTGAGCTGCCCGAAGGTGTCGATGTTGGCCTGGGAGTTGATGCTGTACTGGCCCTTGGCGTCCTGGTAGCCGCCGTGGTTCTCCAGCATCCAGATGAACGACTCGCCCTGCGCCTCCTCCTTGCCCAGCGGCACGCCGAGCGGGATCTCCACGCCCGCGTTCTTCAGCGCGGTGGCGGCGGCGGTGAGGTCGGCCCAGGTCCTGGGCGGGTTGGCCGGGTCGAGGCCGGCCTTCTTGAAGAGCTCGTTGTTGATCAGGAACATCCGGGCGCTGGAGATGAACGGGATGCCGTACTGGGTGCCGTCCTGCTCGCCGGCGTGCGCGATCGCGGGGAGGAAGTCCGCCGTGGTGCTGCCGGAGAGCACGTCCTGGGCCGGGTAGAGCTGGCCGTTCTTGGCGAAGTCGGCGTAGCCGCCGGTCTGCAGGATGTCCGGCTGGTTGCCGTTCTGCACCATGGTCTTGACCTGGGTGTCGATGTCGTTCCAGTTGATGACCTGAAGGTCGACCTTGATCCCGGGGTTCTGCTGCTCGAAGGCCGAGATCACGCCCTGCCAGTACGTCCGACTCGGGTTCTGGCCGTTGGAGCCGTAGTCGGCGGCGACGAACCTGATCGTCGTCACGCCGTCGGCGGAGGTCGAACCGGAGGCCGAGCCCTTGCCGCATCCGGACAGCGCGAGTGTTCCGGCCAGGGTGGCCGCCGACAGGGCGAGCAGGCGCCGCTTCATCTCTGGTACCGCCTTTTGCGAGTGGGGCCGACACCGCGGTGGCCCGAGTGGGGGATGGTGCGATCTGCACGAAGGTGCGCTATGCGACTGATATTTGCTCAATATCGAGCAGCTGCGCCGAACCGAGTTTGCCTCGGGGCCATCCCGGCAGGCCAGCCGCGTTACCGAAGCGTTGCAGTCGAGGAAGAGCGGCGAGGCGGGGCAGGACGGCGTCTTGACGCGAGGCGCCCGGCCGCCCGAAGCTGCTCCGCAGGTGATCGAAACTGCTTCATGAAGCGATGATTGAAGCAGTTTCACTCAGATCGAAAGGATCCCCCACACCTGTGACCAGACGACTCCTGTCCCGCCGGGCCGCGTCCCTTGCCGCGACGACCGCCCTCCTCGCCGGGGCCGCACTCGGCGCCACCCCCGCCGCGGCGAACGACGGCGTCACCGCGCCGGCCGCCAACCACACCGCCTCGGCCGCCCCCAACGGTCCGATCGGCGCGCTCCCCCCGATGGGCTTCAACAACTGGGCCCGGGCCCAGTGCACCCCCCAAGCCCCGCTCGACGGTTCGGACCCGCTCCACTACTCCTTCCAGCAGTACATGGAGGACAACGCGAAGGCGCTGTCCGACACCGGCCTGATCGCGGCCGGCTACCGGACCGTCACCGTCGACGACTGCTGGATGTACCGCAACAGCGCCGGCTACCTGCACGGCGCGCTGAACTGGGGCGGCGCCACCGACGTCCGCGACACGACCAGGCAGCCCGGCTTCGACCACGAGCTCACCGGGTACGGTGACTACCTGCACGGACTCGGTGCCGAGTTCGGCATCTACGAGACCTCCGGCACCCACACCTGTTCCACCGCCACGCCGAGCTCCCCCAACCTCCCCAACGGCAGCGAGTACCACGAGCAGGACGACGCCAACTCCTTCGTCTCCTGGGGTGTGAACGCGCTCAAGTACGACAACTGCGGCGACCAGGAGCCGGTGCGGACGCTCGACACCCGGATGTCGGGCGCCCTGAACTCGGCGGTCGCCGCCGCGAACAAGGCCGGAAGGCCCACCCCGAACGTGATGTTCAACATCTCGGCCCCGGCCGGCTACGGCAACGGGCCGGCCAAGTTCGCCGCGATGCGGTGGGTGCGCCCGCTCGGGCAGCTGTGGCGGGTGGGCCCGGACATCTACAACGACTACGACAACGGCGCCACCGACCCGTGGAACCAGCCGCTGGGCCGGCAGTCCTCCTACAACTTCGGTGCCTACCAGAGCTTCGACAACACCGTCGAACTCGGCCGCTACCAGGGCCCCGGCAACTGGAACGACGCCGACATGCTGCTGATCGGCGACAACGGCATGACCACCGCCGAGGAACGCAGCCAGATGTCCCTGTTCTCCGCCCTGGCCGCGCCGCTCGTCATCTCCACCGACGCCCGCAAGTTCGAGCCCGCCTACCTCGCCGCCCACCCGGCCGAGGCCCCGCACCTGAAGGCGTCGATCGGCATCCTGTCCAACCCGGAGGTCATCGCCGTCGACCAGGACCCGCTGGGCGCCGGCGGCCACCGCGTGGCCGGCGGCGGCGCGAACGCCGACGGCACCCCGGCCGCGGCCTCGGGCATCGACGTCGTGGTCAAGCCGCTCGCGGACGGCGGCCGCGCGGTCGTGGTCACCAACAAGGGTGCCGCGAGCGCGAGCTACACGCTCGACCTGAACGCCGTCGGCTTCAACGGCGGCGGCAGGTACACCGTCCGCGACCTGTGGGCGCACCGGACCAGCCGCTCGACCGGCACCGTCGCCCTCACCATCGGCTCGCACGACAGCGCCATGCTGCGGATCACCCCGCCGAAGGGCGGCACCGCCACCCCGCGCGGCCAGATCACCGTCTCGCGCGACGACTGGGGCAAGGCCTCGCTCTGCCTGGACAACCACGCCTCCGGCACCGGCGCCGGAAACCCGGTCGACGTCTCCCCCTGCACCGGCGGCAGCAACCAGCAGTGGCAGCTGAACACCGACGGATCCGTCCAGCTCCTCCAGGCCGGCGCGGCCGGCCTCTGCCTGACCGCGCAGGACGGCAGTACCTCCGGGGCGCTCAACGGGCAGCAGGGCCAGTGGGTCGGCGTCGCGGCCTGCGGCTCGGCCCCCGGCCACCAGAGCTGGAGCTACAACCGGGACGGCAATCTGAAGCTCGCCGGGACCAGCTCCTGCCTGGACGTCTACGGCGGCACCACGACAGCCGCCGGCACGCCCGTCGACCTGTACCCGTGCGGCGCCGCACCGGACGCGGTCCAGAGCAACCAGACCTGGGCGGCACCGTTCAACACCCCGCCTTCGGCCTGACGAAACGTCATCGTCCCCGCGGCGCGGGCGGGTTCCACGGAACCCGCCCGCACCGCGGGCTCCGGTCCGTGGGCGGGTGCTACACGCAGTGGACGTCCACCCCGCGGGCGGTGAACCGCTCCACCAGTTCCTCCGGGGCGTCGGCGTCGGTGACGAGCGCGTCGATCGTGCCGGTGTCGCAGACCTGCGCGAACGCGCGCTTGCCGAGCTTGGTGGAGTCGGCCACCACGATGACCCGCTCCGCCCGCTCGGCCATCGCCCGGTTGGCGCTCGCCTCGCCCTCGTCGTGGGTGGCGGCGCCGAACTGCGGGTCGACGGCGTTGACGCCGAGGATCGCGTAGTCCAGCGAGATCGCCTGCAGCATCATGGTCGCCAACGGTCCGGTCAGCTCGTAGGACTGGGGCCGGGCCACGCCGCCGGTGACCACGGTCTTCACGTACGGGCGCACCGCCAGCTCGTTGGCGATGTTGATCGCGTTGGTGACCACGGTCAGCGCCGTCTGATTGCCGTGCCCGGCCAGATCGGTCCGGGTGGCGAACTCTCGGGCCACCTCGGAGGTGGTGGTGCCGCCGTTGAGCCCGACCACCGCACCGGGCGGGACGAGCGCGGCGGCGGCCTTCGCGATGCGCTGCTTCTCGCCGGCCTGGCGCGCGGTCTTGTAGCGGAGGGGCAGGTCGTACGCGACTTCGCTCAGCACCGCGCCGCCGCGGGTGCGGGTCAGCAGCTGCTGGCGGGCGAGCTCGTCCATGTCCCGGCGCACGGTGGCAGCGGAGACGCCCAACAGCTCGGCCGCCGTCATGACGTCGATCCGGCCCCGATCACCAAGGATCTCCAGCAGCCGCGACCATCGCTCATCCGGGCTCATCTTCTCTCCTCGACTCGGTCGTCCCTGGTCACGAGCCTATCCGCCAGCCGTCATCGACCGGGTGGCGCGATCCTCTCGATGAAGCAGTATTGCTCAAAGATGACGCATTGAGCTATGAATAGAGCAGTTTCAAGCAGATGCTTGCAGCATGAAGCAGTGCTCGGCGCGGACCGATCCCCGAGCACCACCCGTGCCCCCAGCGAGGAGAGCCAGATGAGTCACGTCGAGCGGGAGATCGCCAGTCAGCCGGAGTGCTGGCGCAAGGCACTGGAACTGGAGCCCGCCGGGCTGCCCGAGCGCGGCGAGCGGGTGGCCGTGATCGGCTGCGGCACCTCGCTCTACATCGCGCAGGCGTACGCGGGCCTTCGCGAGGGCGCCGGCCTCGGTGAGACCGACGCCTTCGCGGCCTCCGAGTTCCCGGCGGCCCGTGGCTACGACCGCGTCGTCGCCATCACCCGCTCGGGAACCACGACCGAGGTGCTCGCCGCGCTGGAGCGCTGCGGCGGGACGCCTACCGTCGCACTCACCGGCGACCTCGCCACCCCGATCGGCACGGCCGCCGGCACCGTGGTCGACCTGGAGTTCGCCGACGAGAAGTCGGTGGTGCAGACCCGCTTCGCCACCACCGCACTGGCGCTGCTGCGCGGCCACCTCGGCCTCGCCCCCGCCGACCTGGCCGCCCACGCCGAGCGGGCGCTGGCCGCCCCGCTGCCCGAACGGGCCACCGAGGCAGGCCAGTTCACCTTCCTCGGGACCGGCTGGACGGTCGGCCTGGCCCACGAGGCGGCCCTCAAGCTGCGCGAGGCCTCCGGGTCGTGGACCGAGTCCTACCCGGCCATGGAGTACCGGCACGGCCCGATCAGCGTCACCGGCCCGAACAGCGTGGTGTGGTTCTTCGGCGAGCCGCCGACCGGACTGGTCGACCAGGTCGAGCCGACCGGCGCCGTGCTGTCGGTGAGCGCGCTGGACCCGATGGCCGACCTGATCCGCGCCCAGCGGCTCGCCGTCGAACTGGCCAAGGGCCGCGGACTGGACCCCGACCAGCCGCGCAACCTCACCCGCTCCATCGTGCTCACCCGGCCGTGACCGCGACGGCGATCGCCCTCGACGTCGGCGGAACCTACATCAAGGGCGCGGCCGTGGCCCCGGACGGCCGCCTCTGCCACACCGAGCGCTGGTTCACCCGCGCCGAACGCGGGCCGGAGGCCGTCCTCGAAACCGTCCTCGACTGCGCCGCCGAACTCGCCGGACGCTTCCGCCCGGCCGCCGCGGGGATCGCCGTGCCCGGCATCGTCGACGAGGCGGCCGGCACCGCGGTGCTGGCCGCCAACCTCGGCTGGCGGGACCTGCCCGTCCGGCACTGGCTGTCCGAACACCTGGGCATCCCCGTCGCGTTCGGGCACGACGTGCGGGCCGGGGGCGTCGCCGAGGCCAGGGCCGGCGCCGGCCGCGGCAGCCGCAACTTCCTCTTCGTACCCGTCGGCACCGGGATCGCCGCCGCGCTGATGGTCGACGGGAGGCCGCTCACCGGCAGCCACACCCGCGCCGGCGAGCTGGGCCACCTGGTGGTGCGCCCCGGCGGCGAGCCGTGCGCCTGCGGCCGTCGCGGTTGCGTGGAGACCCTCGCCTCGGCGGCCGCCGTCGCCCGCCGCTACACCGCCGCCACCGGGGAGGCGGGCGTCACCGCCGAGCAGGTCGGCCAGCGCGCCGCGACCGGGGACCGCGCGGCCGCCGCCGTCTGGAGGGAGGCCGTCGACGCACTCGCCGACGGCCTGGCGAGCGCGATCACGCTGCTCGACCCCGAGCGGATCGTGATCGGCGGCGGCCTCGCCCGAGCGGGCGAGCCGTACTTCGCGCCACTGCGGGCGGCGGTGGCGGCGCGGCTCTCCTTCCAGACGATGCCGGAGCTCGTACCCGCCGAACTCGGCCACGAGGCGGGCTGTTTCGGTGCCGGACTGCTCGCGCGGGACCTCCTGGGCGAGGGAGCGGCGGAGTGATCCTCACCGTCACCCTGAACGCCGCCCTGGACATCACCCACCACCTGGACCGGATGCGCCCGCACGGCAGCAACCGGGTCCGGGCGGTGGCCCAGCGCGCGGGCGGCAAAGGCGTCAACGTCGCCAGGATCCTGCACGCCCTCGGCCACCCGACCGTGGTCACCGGCCTGACCGGCGGCCTCACCGGCCGGGCGATCCGCGCCGAACTGGCGTCCGCCGGCCTGGCCGACCGCATGCTGTCGATCGCGGGCGAGTCCCGGCGGACGGTGGCCGTGGTCGAGGAGGACCTCGGGGACACCACGATCCTGCTCGAACCCGGCCCGGTGGTGAGCGCCGAGGAATGGGCGCGGTTCCTCGACCACCTCGACACCCTGCTGCCGCGCGCCGCGGCGGCGGTCCTCTCCGGCAGCCTGCCGCGCGGCGTGCCCGAGGACGCCTACTCCCACCTGCTCCGGCTCGCGCACGCACACGGCGTCCCGGCGGTGCTCGACGCCGACGGGGCGGCGCTCAGCACGGCGCTGGCGGCCGGACCGGCCCTGATCAAGCCGAACGCGGACGAACTCGCCGCCGCCACCGGCCTGACCGATCCGGTGGCCGCAGCCCGCGGGCTGCGGGCCGCGGGCGCCGGTGCGGTGGTCGCCTCGCTCGGCGCCGACGGCCTCGTCGCCGTCACCGCGCAGGGCGGTTGGCGCGCCCGCTCGCCCGAGCGGCTGGCCGGCAACCCCACCGGCGCCGGCGACGCCGCCGTCGCCGCGCTCACCCTCGGCCTGGTCGGCGGAACGCCCTGGCCCGACCGGCTGGCCGAGGCCGTGGCACTGTCCGCGGCCGCCGTCGCCGCACCGCTGGCCGGCGACTTCGACCCCGCCCTCCACCAGGCCCTGCGGTCCCGCGTGGACGTCCGTCCCTTCGCAACCGAGGAGTTCGACCCATGCCCCTGAGCGGAACCGGCGCGATCGCCGCCGCCGCTGCCGAAGCCGCGTGCGGCGTCGGCGCGTTCAACGTCATCCAGCTGGAACACGCCCAGGCGATCGTCGCCGGGGCCGAGGCCGCCGGTGCGCCGGTGATCCTGCAGATCAGCGAGAACGCCGTGCGCTACCACGGCGCCCTCGATCCGATCGGCGCCGCCACCCTGGCCGTCGCCCGGGCCGCGCGGGTGCCGGTCGCGGTCCATCTGGACCACGCCACCTCCGTGGAACTCGTCCACCGTGCCGTGGAGTTGGGCTTCACCTCGGTGATGTTCGACGCCTCGGTGCTGCCGTACGAGGAGAACGTGCGGGCCACCGCCGAGGTGGTGCGGCGGTGCCACGCCGCGGGTGTCTGGGTGGAGGCCGAACTCGGCGAGGTCGGCGGCAAGGACGGCGTCCACGCCCCGGGTGTGCGCACCGATCCGGCCGAGGCCGCGGCGTTCGTCGCCGCCGCCGGCGTGGACGCGCTCGCGGTGGCCGTCGGCACCTCGCACGCGATGCTCACCCGCGACGCGGCGCTCGACTTCGAGCTCATCGGACGGTTGCGCCGGGCGGTGCCGGTCCCGCTCGTCCTGCACGGCTCCTCGGGTGTGGCGGACGGGGACCTCACCGCGGCCGTGGAAGCCGGCATGACCAAGGTCAACATCGCCACCCACCTCAACCAGGTGTTCAGCACCGCCGTCCGCCGGGCCCTGGCCGACGACGCGCGGCTGGTCGACACCCGCCGCTACCTCGGGCCGGCCCGCGCGGCCGTCGCCGCCGAGGTCACCCGCCTGCTCGGCGTCCTCAAGGCGACAGCACCGGCGGCCTGAGCCGCCACCACCGCCCGCAGCCCGACCGGGATCACCACAGCACGGCGACGGCCGCCCGCCCCCGAGGGGGACGGGCGGCCGCGTCGTTGCTCAGGCGGGTCCGACGGTGCGGAACGCCTCGCCGCCGAGCACCCAGCGGCCGCGGCGCATGACGGCGACCAGGTCGTAGCTCTCGGAGTCGACCACGACCAGGTCGGCGAGCTT
>NZ_JBHVJT010000080.1:0-6165 GCF_042798815.1 Kitasatospora sp. NPDC057738
GTTCGGCGCCCTGCGTGCTGCCGCAGGTGCGTCCAGCGCGTCCAGCGCGTCCGGCGCGTCCGACGGAGGCGAACCGCGGCTACGCTCCGTGATGTGTCCTGGAAGTGCTGCTTCCGCACGAGGAATTGACGCAACGTTGATCTGTCGTTCGCCGCCCCGGGGCAGTTGGCCATGACTGTCGGTAGATACCATGTGGCAATCGGTCAGTGCTGGCCGACGCGTGCCGAGAGCGGAGAAGAGGTGGGGCGGCGGGAGCCGACCACGAGCCCGGCACCGGGAAAGGGGACCGAAGTGGCCGACGCGGACGACAAGCAGATGAGCACCCAGGTGTGGGGTTCGGCGGTGGTGGTGGGCTCTGCGCTGGCCGTGGTCGCGGCCTATCTGATCAACGGCGCCCTGCTGGTCCTGGCGGTCGCCGGGGTCGAGACCCTGCTGCTCATGGTGTACGTCGCCCGCCGCTGGCGCGCGATGCACGGCGATCGGGCCCCGGTCCGGCACCGCCCGCGCCGCGGCATCCCGGACGCCGCGCACTGCGAGCGCTGCCGCCGGGCCCGCGAGGCGCTCGACGCCCGGCAGGCGCGGGCCCGCTCGGCCGGTGCGCCGGGGCGGTCCGGGTCCGCGGCGCTCCCGACGGCGGCCGGGTCTCCGCGCGAGCCGTACCGGGAGTCGTACGAGCCCCGCCGGGAGTCGCACGGGGAGCAGCACCACGCCCGCGGGGAGCAGTACTACGCCCACGGCGAGCACCACCACGCGCACGGGCTGCTGCAGGATCCGGGCCCGCAGTCGGAGTCCGGCGCCGTCGACCACTCGGCCGTCCCGCGCCGCCCGCAGCTCCGGGCCCCGTACGAGCGGCCCTGGACGGCGGAACGGGCGGCCGGCCGGTCCGTGGACCGTTCGACCGCCCGTCGGGGTGCGCCGGGATCAGCCGGCCGTGCTGTACGCCACCAGTGAGACGCCGATGTACTGGACGATGAACGCCCCCAGGGTGAAGGCGTGGAACACCTCGTGGAACCCGAACCAGCGCGGTGAGGGGTTGGGCCGCTTGAGCCCGTACACCACGCCGCCGATGCTGTAGAGCACTCCGCCGACGATCATCAGCACCAGGACGGCGACCCCGCCGGTGTGCAGGAAGTCCGGCAGGTAGAAGGCGGCGGCCCAGCCCAGCGCGAGGTACACCGGTGTGTACAGCCAGCGCGGCGCGCCGACCCAGAACACCCGGAACGCGATCCCGGCCAGTGCGCCGCCCCAGACCGCCCAGAGCAGCAGTTGCTGGTCGGCGCCCTTGAGCAGCAGCATCGTGAACGGCGTGTAGGTGCCCGCGATGATCAGGAAGATGTTGGCGTGGTCCAGCCGGCGCAGCACGGCGTCCCCGCGCGGGCCCCAGTCGAAGCGGTGGTACACCGCGCTGACCCCGAAGAGCAGCCAGGCGCTGACCGAGTAGATCGCGCAGGCGATCCTGGCGGGCGTGGAGTCGGCCAGGCAGATCAGCACGATCCCGGCGGCCACCGTGGCGGGGAACATCCCGGCGTGCAGCCAGCCGCGCCACTTCGGCTTGCTCTCCATGAGTGCACTCTCCGCGAGCGCAGCAGCAGTCATGCGCAGCATGCTACCCGTTACCTACGGATCCGTAGGTTACTGGCGCGTAGGAAGTGGCGATCGTCACTGTTGGACGTTTTGGAGTAATAGGAGTGTGGCGCCGCACACTCCGTCCCGGGTGGGGCCGCTCTGTTACTGGTCAGTAATCATACTGGCTGGAGTAAAAGGTGCGTCAATTTCGACGCTTCGCCGCGTTCCGGCCTTGAGTCCGGAGCTACGCTGCAAGCACCCTCAGACCCCCGCGACGCCGTCTCCTCGCCGAGATGGCGTGAAACGGAGCGATCGTGTCGTACGAGATCTCTGCTCTCAGCGCATCCGCGCCCACCCGCCACAAGCAGCTGCTCGCTTGGGTGAGCGAGATCGCCGAGCTCACCCAGCCGGACCGCATCGAGTGGTGCGACGGTTCCGACGAGGAGTACCACCGCCTCGCGGACCTGCTGGTGGCGCAGGGCACCTTCAAGAAGCTCAACGAGGAGAAGCGCCCCAACTCCTACTACGCCGCCTCGGACCCCACGGACGTGGCGCGCGTGGAGGACCGCACCTTCATCTGCTCCGAGCAGGAGAAGGACGCCGGACCGACCAACAACTGGAAGGCCCCCGCCGAGATGCGGGAGCTCTTCCAGGGCGAGCAGGGACTCTTCCGCGGCGCGATGAAGGGCCGCACGATGTACGTCGTGCCCTTCTCGATGGGCCCGGTCGGCTCCCCGCTGGCCGCGTACGGCGTCGAGATCACCGACTCCGCCTACGTCGCCGTCTCCATGCGCGTGATGACCCGCATGGGCCAGGCCGTGCTGGACCAGCTCGGCGAGGACGGCGACTTCGTCAAGGCCGTGCACACCGTCGGCGCCCCGCTCGCCGAGGGCCAGGCGGACGTGCCGTGGCCGTGCAACAGCACCAAGTACATCTCGCACTTCCCGGAGACCAAGGAGATCTGGTCCTTCGGTTCGGGCTACGGCGGCAACGCCCTGCTCGGCAAGAAGTGCTACGCGCTGCGCATCGCCTCGACCATGGCCCGCGACGAGGGCTGGCTGGCCGAGCACATGCTCATCCTGAAGCTCACCCCGCCGAACGGCGAGGCCAAGTACGTCGCCGCCGCGTTCCCCTCGGCGTGCGGCAAGACCAACCTGGCCATGCTCCAGCCGACGGTCCCGGGCTGGAAGGTCGAGACGATCGGCGACGACATCGCCTGGATGCGCTTCGGCGCCGACGGCCGGCTGTACGCCATCAACCCCGAGGCCGGCTTCTTCGGCGTCGCCCCCGGCACCGGCGTGGACACCAACGCCAACGCCATCGACACCCTCTGGGGCAACACCGTCTTCACCAACGTCGCCCTCACCGACGACGGCGACGTGTGGTGGGAGGGCCTCACCGAGGAGCCCCCGGCGCACCTGACCGACTGGCGCGGCAACGACTGGACCCCCGAGTCCGGCACCCCGGCCGCCCACCCGAACGCCCGCTTCGCCGTCCCGGCCGCGCAGTGCCCGACCATCGCCCCGGAGTGGGAGGACCAGGCGGGCGTGCCGATCTCGGCGATCCTGTTCGGCGGCCGCCGCGCCACCGCCGTCCCGCTGGTGACCGAGTCCTTCGACTGGCAGCACGGCGTCTTCCTCGGCGCCAACATCGCCTCCGAGAAGACCGCCGCCGCCGAGGGCACCGTCGGCGAGCTGCGCCGCGACCCGTTCGCGATGCTGCCGTTCTGCGGCTACAACATGGGTGACTACTTCGCCCACTGGCTGAAGGTCGGCGCCCGGGCGGACGCCGCCAAGCTGCCGAAGATCTACTACGTCAACTGGTTCCGCAAGGACGCCGGGGGCAAGTTCGTCTGGCCCGGCTACGGCGAGAACAGCCGCGTGCTCAAGTGGATCGTCGAGCGCCTGGAGGGGACCGGCGAGGGCGTCGAGACCCCGATCGGCGTGCTGCCGACCGTCGAGGGCTTCGACCTCGGCGACCTGGACCTGTCCAAGGAGGACCTCGACCTGCTCTTCACCGTGGACGCCGACCTCTGGCGCCAGGAGGCCGCTCTCGTGCCGGCCCACCTGGAGACCTTCGGCGACCACACCCCGAAGGAGCTGTGGGACGAGTACCGGAACCTCGTCGCGCGCCTCGGCTGAGCCTGAGCCTCAGCCGGGAGAGAGGCGGGCGCGCGGCACGAACCGCGCGCCCCGCCGAGCGGCAGGACGGCCGGAGTTCCGCCGGGCGATTTTCCCCCGACCAAGGAGATCGCCCGGGCCGGGACTCCGGCCGTAGTGTTTTTCCCCGGGGCTTCCCGCCCGGGCTACGGCTGGACGTAACCCCCGAGGAAGTCGCCGATCCGGGTCACCGCGTCGGTGATCTCCTCCGCCCGGGGCAGGGTGACCAGCCGGAAGTGGTCCGGCTCCGGCCAGTTGAAGCCGGTGCCCTGGACCAGCAGGATGCGCTGGGAGCGCAGCAGGTCCAGCACCATCCGGGCGTCGTCCTTGATCTTGTGGACCTTGGGGTCCAGCCGGGGGAAGGCGTACAGCGCGCCCTTGGGCTTGACGCAGCTGACCCCCGGGATCTGGTTCAGCAGCTCGTACGCGGCGTCCCGCGAGGCGTGCAGCCGGCCGCCGGGCAGCACCAGGTCGCGGATCGACTGCCGTCCGCCGAGCGCGGCGGCCACCGCGTGCTGGGCGGGCATGTTGGCGCACAGCCGCATCGAGGCGAGCACGGTGAGGCCCTCGATGTAGCTGCGGGCCCGGCGCCGGTCGCCGGACAGCACCATCCAGCCGGAGCGGAAGCCGGCGACCCGGTACGCCTTGGACAGTCCGTTGAAGGTGACGCAGAAGAGGTCCGGGGCCAGGGTGGCCAGCGGGACGTGTTCGGCGTCGTCGTAGAGGATCTTGTCGTAGATCTCGTCCGCGTAGACCACCAGGTCGTGCCGGCGGGCGATCTCCGCGATGCCCTCCAGCACCTCGCGCGGGTAGACCGCGCCGGTCGGGTTGTTCGGGTTGATCACCACGATGGCCCTGGTCCGGTCGGTGACCCTGGCCTCGATGTCGGCGAGGTCCGGGTACCACTCGGACTGCTCGTCGCAGCGGTAGTGCACCGCGGTGCCGCCGGCGAGTGAGACCGAGGCGGTCCACAGCGGGTAGTCCGGGGCCGGGACGAGCACCTCGTCGCCGTCGTCCAGCAGCGCGGTCATGGCCAGCTGGATCAGCTCGGAGACGCCGTTGCCGAGGAAGACGTCGTCGACGGAGAGGCCGTGCAGCCCGCGGTCCTCGTAGTGCATGACCACCGCGCGGCGGGCGGAGAGCAGGCCCTTGGAGTCGCCGTAGCCGTGCGCGTCGGCGAGGTTGCGCAGGACGTCCTGGAGGATCTCCGGGGGCGCCTCGAAACCGAAGGTGGCCGGGTTGCCGGTGTTGAGTTTGAGGATGCGGTGGCCCTGTTCCTCCAGCCGCATCGCCTCGTCGAGCACCGGGCCGCGGATGTCGTAGCAGACATTGGCGAGCTTGCTGGACTGGATGACCTGCATGTCCGCCTACTTTAGGGGTACGGAGGGGCCGTGCGGCCGGTCTCCGCGGGGGTGCTTTCGGGGGCCCGAACAGCCCCCTTGGATCGGCAGGCGGGGGTGGCGGACGGCCTTCCGAACCAGTAGTCGAATGTCCGGAATGCTCGTGTATGCGAGGAGCGCTGTCGCGCTTTCGTGCGGAACGAGACGGACGGCACACCGCCCGGCGCGGGAGGATGGGGCCGGTCGCGCCGATGGCGTCGGTCGTGTCGGTCGCGTCGGTCGAAGTGGGGGTGCGCCGGTGGTCCCGGTCGTGGTGGCGGCGGTGCTGGTCGGTCTCCTGGCGGCTCCACCGCTGCGCGGGCTGATCGCCCGGTTCGCGGTGCCGGAGGGCGAGCCCCGGTGCGAGGACTGCCCGGCCTGCGGGCGCCGGGTGCGCCTGCTGCCGCCGACCGGGCGCTGCCGGGGCTGCCGGGAGCGGCTGGGCGCCGGCGCCTGGACGGTGGAGGCGGTCGCGGTGGCGGTAGCCGTCGCGGTGGCGAACGCGGCGGACCGGCTGGTGCTGGTGACCCTGGCGATGGGCTGGGCGGCGGCGCTCGGCGTGGCGCTCGGTTTCGTCGACGCGCGGGTGCGCCGGCTGCCGTACCGGCTGACCCTGCCACTGCTCGGCGGGGTGACGGCGCTGCTGCTGGCGGCGGTGCCGAGCGCGGGGCCCGGGGTGGCGCTGCGCTGCCTGCTGGTCGCGCTCGCGGTCGGGGGTGTGCTCGAACTGGCCGTCTGGCTGGGCGCGTTGGGCCCGGGGGACTCCCCGCTCGGGCTCGCCCTGGGCGGGCTGCTCGGCTGGTACGGCTGGTCGGTGGCGCTCGGCGGGCTGTTCGCCGCGATGGTGCTCGCCGGGCTGTGGGGCACCCTGCGGGCCGCCGCCGCGCTGGTCCGTCGCCGCCCGGTGCGCGGACTGGACCTCCCGGTCGGCCCGTTCCTGCTGCTCGGCGCGCTCCCCCCTGTCCCTTTTCCGTTGGCCCCCCCCCCCCCGCCCCCCCACCCCCTTCACGACGGGGGACAAAACAACCCCCCCCCCCCCCCCCTTCTCCCCCCCCCCCCCC
>NZ_JBHVJT010000080.1:6175-12082 GCF_042798815.1 Kitasatospora sp. NPDC057738
CTACTACCCGCGCTATTCCCTTTTCTTCCCGCCGCTCCGTCGATTTTCCCCCCCCCCCCCCCCCCGCCGCCGGGACATCGAACGCGTTGAAGGGAGGGGAACGGAAGGGCCCGCCGCACCGGTCGGTGCGACGGGCCCCGCCGCCGACGCGCAGGCCCCACCCTCAAGGAGCGGCGCGTCGGGGGAGTGGAGCTCGGGTGGCCGCGGCCCGTGGCAGCCGCGGCCGGGTGCCGTTACGGCATCTTGTGGACGAACGGGCCGACCGCGTTGGAGAACGCGTTGCCGTTGTTGACGTCCCAGTTGGTCGACCAGGTCATCGCGCCGCGGATGGTCGGCCACTTGGCCGGCGGCACGAAGCTGCCGCAGTTGTTACCGGTGGCCAGGCAGTCCAGCGCGTTGTTGACCACGGTCGGCGCGACGTAGCCGCCGCCCGCGGCCCGGGTGGAGGCCGGGACGCCGATGCCCACCTGGTCCGGCCGCAGGCCGCCCTGGATCTGGGTGCAGACCTGCGAGGTGATGAAGTCGATGGTGCCCTGGTTGTAGACCTTGCCGTCGCAGCCGTTCATGCCGCCCGAGTTGTAGAACTGGGTGTTGACGACGGTGAGGATGTCCTTGGTCTTCAGCGCCAGCTGGAAGTAGGCGCCGGAGGTGTTGTACATCCCGATGGTCTCGGGGGCCATGGTCAGGACGAAGCCGGGGCCGACCTTGGCCTGCAGGGAGTGCAGCGCGTCGCCGAGCGGGCCGGCCTGGACGCCGTTCTCCAGGTCGACGTCGATGCCGTCGAAGCCGTAGTCCTTGATGATCGCGTAGGCGCTGTTGACGAAGTTGGCGCCGGCGGTGGCGTCCCCGACGGTGATCGCGCCGTTCTGGCCGCCGATGGAGAGGACGACCTTCTTGCCGGCCGCCTGCTTGGCCTTGATGTCGGCGCGGAACTGGGCGTCGGTGTAGCCGCCGAGCGCCTTGGACAGGCCCGGGTCCAGGGTGAAGCTGATCGCGCCGGTCCTGGTCGGCACGGCGTCGGCGAAGGACACCGCGATGATGTCGTACGCGCTCTGGACGTCGCTCAGCCGCTGCACGGTCGAGTTGTTGTCGAAGTTCTGCCAGTAGCCGGTGACCACGTGGGCGGGCAGGCCGGTGACCGGCGGGGTGGTGCTGGTCGGGGTGGCGGTGGGGGTCGCCGTCGCGGTCTGAGTGGGCGTCGGGGTCTGGGTGGGCGTCGGGGTCGCGGTCCGGGTGGGCGTCGCGGTGGCCGTGGGGGAGGCGGTGGCCGTGGGCGTCGCGGTGGGGGCGGGGGTCGCGGTCGGCGACGGGGTGCCGGTGCCGCCGGGGCCGATCAGCGCGACGTCGTCGGCCAGGTAGGCGCTCTGGCCGTACCAGCCGTGCAGGTAGACGGTGACGCTGGTGGCGTTCGCCCCGGTGGTGAAGGTGCTGGACAGCTGGTTCCAGCTGTTCTGGTTCGACCAGGCGGACGGGTCGGTGCCGCCGGTGCCGCGCGCACCGAGGTAGACGTACGGGCCCTGGACCCACGCGCTCAGGGTGTAGCTGGTGTTGGGCAGCACGCTGATGGTCTGGGTGCACTCGGCGGTGTCGCCGGCGCCCGGGGTCGCCTGGAGCGCGCCGGTGCCGGAGTGGACCGGGGAGGAGACCGTGGTCGCGGCGCCGGTGCAGGTCCAGCCCCCGAGCCCGCCGTCGAAGCCGCCGTTGTCGACCAGGTTGCCGACCGCCGCGCTGGCGCCGCCGGCGAAGAGGGCGAGGCCGCCGCCGGCCAGGGCGAGGGCGGTGGCGCCGGCCGCGACGGCCGGGAGGGGGCTGCGCCGGCGCTTGTGCGAGGGCTGGTTCAGCGTACGGGCCATGGGGCGACGCTCCTGGGGGAGGAGCGGCCGCCGCGGTGGGGGGCGCGGCGGCCGCGTGTGGGGGAGGGGAGGTCCGAAGTGAGCCTGCGGGGCGGAGCCGGAGGATCGTTCCGTCCCGGATCAAAAGCTGGACTAGACCATTGCTGGTCGTCAAGCATCGGAAGAACGGCTTACGGTTCCGTTAAGGATTCGGAGACCGTTCCGTGTCCGCGCCCCGGAAGCCCCGCAGCGGCCCCGCGGCCCGCCCGGACGACCCCCGACACGCCCGTCGGGACAGACTTCGTACAGGACCGTGACCAGACCGCTACCTGCGGCTTTACTGTGCACCTGCGCGCCGGAGTAGGCTGCGCCCGGGGCGGAGACGCACCAGTTGCAACGAGCACGGAGGGGCCGGGAAAGATGGGTCTGCGCGATGTCGCCGAACGGACGCCGGGGCTGCGCACCCTGCTCGGCGGGATGTACGGGCTCTACGGTCGACGGGTCGAGGTCCACCTCGCGAGCACCCCGCGCCACATCGGCGTGATCCTGGACGGCAACCGCCGCTGGGCCAAGGCGGCCGGCGGCTCCACCGCTTACGGCCACCAGCGCGGCGCCGACAAGATCAGCGAGTTCCTCGGCTGGTGCGACGAGACCCACGTCAAGGTCGTCACCCTCTGGATGCTCTCCACCGACAACCTGGACCGCCCGGCCGACGAGCTCGTTCCGCTGCTCGGCATCATCGAGGACGCCGTCACCGGCCTGGCCGCCGCCCGCCGCTGGCGGGTCAACCCGGTCGGCGCGCTGGACCTGCTGCCGCAGCACACCGCCGACGTGCTCAAGCGGGCCGCCGACCAGACCGCCGACATCGACGGCATAACGGTCAACGTCGCGGTCGGCTACGGCGGTCGGCACGAGATCGCCGACGCCGTCCGCTCGCTGCTCCAGGAGCAGGCCGGGCGCGGCACCTCGATCGAGGAGCTGGCGGAGGTCCTGACCGTCGAGCACATCGCCGAGCACCTGTACACCCGCAACCAGCCCGACCCGGACCTGATCATCCGCACCTCGGGCGAGCAGCGGCTGTCCGGCTTCCTGCTCTGGCAGAGCGCGCACAGCGAGTTCTACTTCTGCGAGGCGTACTGGCCGGCCTTCCGCAAGGTCGACTTCCTGCGCGCGCTGCGCGCGTACGAGCAGCGCCACCGGCGGCTGGGGCTGTAACCCCGGCACGGCGGCCCCGGCCACCGGCCCGTCCGGAGGAAATGACCGCCGTAGGCCTGGCCTACCCGGTGCCGGCGCGAGGCCAAACGTTCACCGGCAATGATCCGTCAGTTCTCCGGGGGCGCGAATGCACCGCTCCCCGCCTGGGAATACTCCAGTCAGTCCGGTCCCGAGGCCACCGGGGCAGCGGGGGCCGGCATGCCGCGGATGACGCAGGGTCATCCGCTCTGGAGGCCTAGTGGTCAGTTCGAAGAGCCGCCGGACACCAGACCGGCGCACGTACGTTCTCGACACGAGCGTGCTCCTGGCGGACCCGCTCGCCATGACCCGCTTCGAGGAGCACGAGGTCGTCCTCCCGGTGGTGGTCGTCACCGAGCTGGAGGCCAAGCGACACCACCCGGAGCTGGGCTACTTCGCCCGCCAGGCGCTGCGGCTGCTCGACGACTACCGGATCCGCCACGGCCGGCTCGACGAGCCGATCCCGGTCGGCGAGCTCGGCGGCACCATCCGGGTCGAGCTCAACCACTCCGACGTGTCGATACTGCCGGCCGGCTACCGGGCCGGCGGTGAGGCGGACACCCGGATCCTCGCGGTCGCCCGCAACCTCCAGGCCGAGGGCTACGACGTGACCGTCGTGTCCAAGGACCTGCCGCTGCGGATCAAGGCCAGCTCGGTGGGCCTGCTCGCCGAGGAGTACCGGGCCGAGCTGGCGATCACCTCGGGCTGGACGGGCATGTCCGAGCTGCACGTCCCGGCGGACCAGGTGGACGCGCTGTTCTCGGCCGGCCACGACGCGGGGGTGGACGTCGACGGCGCCACCGAGCTGCCCGTCCACACCGGACTGGTGCTGACCTCGGAGCGCGGCCGGGCGCTCGGCCGGGTCACCGGCGACGGCCGGGTGCGGCTGGTGCGCGGGGAGCGCGAGGCGTTCGGGCTGCGCGGGCGCAGCGCCGAGCAGCGGGTGGCGCTGGACCTGCTGCTCGACCCGGAGATCGGGATCGTGTCGATGGGCGGCCGGGCCGGCACCGGGAAGTCGGCGCTGGCGCTGTGCGCGGGGCTGGAAGCGGTGCTGGAGCGGAGGCAGCACCGCAAGGTGATGGTCTTCCGGCCGCTGTACGCGGTCGGCGGCCAGGAGCTGGGCTACCTGCCCGGTTCCGAGGCGGAGAAGATGGGCCCCTGGGCGCAGGCGGTCTTCGACACCCTCTCCGCCGTCACCACCCCGGACGTGATCGAGGAGGTCATCTCCCGCGGGATGCTGGAGGTGCTGCCGCTGACCCACATCCGGGGGCGCTCGCTGCACGACGCCTTCGTGATCGTGGACGAGGCGCAGTCGCTGGAGCGGAACGTCCTGCTGACGGTGCTGTCCCGGATCGGCCAGGGCTCGCGGGTGGTGCTCACCCACGACGTGGCGCAGCGGGACAACCTCCGGGTGGGCCGCTACGACGGCGTGGTGGCGGTGGTGGAGAAGCTGAAGGGTCATCCGCTCTTCGCCCACATCACGCTCACCCGCTCGGAGCGTTCGCCGATCGCGGCGCTGGTCACGGAGATGCTGGAGGACATCCACCCGTGATCCGCCCCTGATCGGGGCATAGTGGGACAATATGGTCAACTCATGACCTGGAGCCCGCTCCTGACGGAGCGGGCTCCGCCCGTTTCATCACATCGAGTGCTTTCCGTCCGGGAAACCGCCGTACGGTGAATGTGACATGCGCCACGCGAAGGGGAATTGCGTCGACCGTGCCCGGTGCGGCATGGTGAGGGTTCTGTCAGGCCCCGCGTACGGCGCGGCAGGGCTTCCGGACTCCGGGAGTCAGGCCCGGGAAGGTTCGCCAACTCCGGTCGGTGGACACACAATTGAACACCGTTGAGCCGTACGCCGCCCGATTTCAACGCCCGGTCACCTCGGCCGGACGCCGGGCCAGCACCTCCCGTGACCAGAGCACTGTGCGGAGGTCCGTGCCAAGGGGCATGTTGCGCCCGTACGGTCACGCGTGGGCGATGCTGGAAGGAAACCATGTGACTCGGATCTCGGTCCGGGGAGTTGCTGTGGCCTCCGCCACCGCCGTCACCGCTGTCGGTGCCGTCGTGGGTATGGCCTCGGGCAGCGAGGGCAAGACCACGCAGACGGTCGACGTCGCCGGCGCGACCCTGCTTGCCGAAGTCCCCTCTGGCGCCCAGGCGCAGACCATCAGTGACAACATCGGCCAGCAGGCATCCGCCCAGCAGGCCTCCGCCGACGCCGCCGCCAAGGCCGCCGCGGAGCAGAAGGCCGCCGAGGAGGCCGCGCGCCAGCAGGCCGCCGCGGACGCCCAGGCGAAGGCCGATGCCCAGGCCAAGGCCGACGCGGAGAAGGCCGCCAAGGCCGCGGACGACAAGCGCAAGGCCGACGAGGCCGCCGCGAACCGGTCCAAGTCCCGTTCCGCGATGACCGCGGTCGAGGACAGCGCTCCGCCCGTCTCGGTCAGCCCCGGCTCGGTCCAGGACCTGGCCCGGCAGATCGTCGGCAACGACGCGCAGTTCCAGTGCTTCAGCCAGATCGTGAAGCGCGAGAGCGGCTGGGACTACACCGCGACCAACAAGAGCTCCGGCGCGTACGGTCTGGTCCAGGCGCTGCCCGGCACCAAGATGGCCTCGGCCGGTGCCGACTGGCGCACCAACCCGGCCACCCAGATCAAGTGGGGCGTCGGCTACATGAACTCCCGCTACGGCAGCCCCTGTGGCGCGTGGTCGTTCTGGCAGGCCCACAACTGGTACTAGGACCGGCTGCCGCCCCGGCGGCGCGGTTCCCGCGGCCCCCGGCCGTTCGCCCTCCCCGGGGTAGGGGGCAGGGGGGGGAGGGGTCTCTGGAACGGGTGTCACT
>NZ_JBHVJT010000080.1:12092-46828 GCF_042798815.1 Kitasatospora sp. NPDC057738
GGAGGGGAGCTGCTCCCTACTGGGATGGTATGTCCCCCGTACCCCCGTCTTCCTCACCCTCTTCGGCGGGTTTTTCGGGCCCCGCGGCGTTCTCGGGCACGGCTGTCGCGCGGGCGTTGGCCCGAGGGGCGTGAGCCGGGGGGCGGACCGCGCCGCCCGGGCTGCGCTGACCAGTGCGCCCTCGGGCGGTGCGGTCCCGGTTGCGGACGCGGGGCGCGGGAAGGGGTCCTGGTTGCTTCCCGCACCGGCCGGTCCGCCGGCAGTTGGCCGCGGGGCGACCTCGGTGGCCGGGCTCCGGGGTCTCGTCCCGACTCCTCCCCAGCCGACCGCATCCGAAACCGGATGGAACCTTGCGTTTTGTCCGGTTCGTCGGCATGGGAGGTTCGAGTCGAACGGGCCCGCGGCCGGACTGGCCGCGCCCTCGCCGGGTAGCGTCATCCCTGACGGCCGCGGCGGGACCCGCGGCGTACCGCCGGGCACGGCGGGTTCGGCAGTGGAGCGGTGGTAGCGAGGATGGCGCGGGGCGGAAAGGCCTTCAAGGCCGTGGCCAAGGGCATGGCCGTGGTGGCGAGCGCGGCCGCCGTGATCGAACGGCGCCGGCGGGCCGCGATGGCGGCCGACCCGCACGAGCCGGCCCTCCCGGGGCCGGCCGCCGGGAACGTTCCGGCGCTCGTGGACGGGCACGTCCCGGCACTCGTCCCGGCACTCGTCGAGGCGCCCGGACCGGTCCCGGTCCCGCGGGCCGACCCGGCCCCGGCGGCCGAGGCGGTCCCGCCGTCCGCCGCGGCGGCCCCGGTCGCCGCGCCCGCGCCGGTCGCGCACGCCGGGTTCGGGCGGGAGTACCACCCCGGCCGCCCGGCCACCCCCGCCGAGGCGGTGCCGTGGGGGCTGCGGGTGGCCGCGGAGTCGACCTGGCGGCTGCTGCTGCTCGGAGCCGCGCTCTACGTCGTCTTCTACGTGGTCGACATGCTGCGGCTGGTCGCCTTCTCGGTGCTGGCCTCGCTGCTGATCACCGCGCTGCTGGAGCCCTCGGTCTCCTGGCTGCGCCGGCGCGGGGTGCCGCGCTCGCTGGCGGCGGGCGGGGTGTTCCTCAGCGGTCTCGCCGGGATCGGACTGGTCGGCTGGTTCGTGGTCTGGCAGGTGTCGACCAACCTCTCGGACGTCACCACCCAGGTGAAGACCGGCGTCAACCAGATGCGGGACTGGCTGGTCACCGGGCCGCTGCACCTGACCCAGCAGCAGATCACCGACTTCGCCAACCAGATCACCAAGGCCATCACCACCAACACCGATCAGCTCACCTCGGCCTCGATCACCGGCGCGCAGATCGCCGTCGAGGTGCTGACCGCACTGCTGATGACCTTCTTCACCACCTTCTTCTTCCTCTACGACGGGGCGAAGATCTGGAACTGGGCGCTGCGCGGGCTGCCGCGGCACTCCCGCTTCGCGATGGCCGGGGCCGGCCCGAAGGCGTGGGCGACGCTCACCGCCTATGTGCGCGGCACGGTCTGCGTGGCCTTCATCGACGCGCTCTGCATCGGCATCGGCGTCGATCTGCTGGGCGTGCCGCTGGCCCTGCCGCTGGCTGTGATCATCTTCCTGGGCGCCTTCGTCCCGCTGGTCGGCGCACTGGTCACCGGCACCGTCGCGGTGCTGATCGCGCTGGTCACCCAGGGGCCGTGGACGGCGCTGATGGTGCTGGTGGTGCTGGTGGTGGTGATGCAGGTGGAGAGTCACATCCTCCAGCCGCTGATCCTCGGCCGGGCCGTAAGGGTCCACCCGCTCGGCGTGGTGCTCGGCGTCGCGGCCGGCGGCATCATCGGGGGCATCGGCGGCGCGGTGGTCGCCGTCCCGCTGATCGCCGTCACCAACACCGTGGTCACCCACCTGCGCCGGCGCAACGAGGCCGGCCAGGCCGTCTTCACCGCGCTCGAAGCCGCCCGCGAGGCCGCCGAACGGACGGCCGGACAGGCCGCCGGGCGCAGCGCCGAGCGCACCGGCGAGCGTGCAGCGGCCACCGGTTCCGCCCCGCCGGCCGCACCCGCCACCGACTGAACCTCCGCCGTGCCGGACTGCCGGTGGTGGGGAGAACGACGACGGGCCCTCCCGGACATGGTGTCCGGGAGGGCCCGTCGGGGTGCCGGGTGCGTCAGGCGGTGACGGCAGCGAGGGCGGCCTCGGAGTCGAGGACGCCGGCCACGGCCTGGAGGACGGCGGCGATCTTCATCGAGGCCTGGACGACCTCGCGCTCGACGCCGGCCTTGCGCAGCACGGCCTCGTGCGAGTCGAGGCACTGGCCGCAGCCGTTGATGGCGGAGACCGCGAAGCACCAGAGCTCGAAGTCGACCTTCTCGACGCCCGGGGTGCCGATGATGTTCATCCGCAGACCGGCCCGCATCGTGCTGTACTCCTTGTCGGAGAGCAGGTGCAGCGTCCGGTAGTAGACGTTGTTCATCCCCATGATCGCGGCCGCGCCCTTGGCGGCGTTGTACGCCTCCGGGGACAGGTTGGCCTTGGCCTCGGGCTCCAGCTCGCGCAGCAGGCCGGGGCTGCGGGTGGCCATCGCGCAGGACAGCACGGTGCCCCAGAGCTGCTGGGCGGGGAGGTCGGAGTTGCCGATGACCGAGCCCAGGTTGAGCTTGAGGTCCTTGGCGTAGTCCGGGAGGGCGGCCTTCAGGTCGTCGAGAGCCATGGGTCAGCCCGCCAGCAGGGCCTGGGCGTCGAGGGTGTCCTCGCCCTTGTTCCAGTTGCACGGGCACAGCTCGTCGGTCTGCAGGGCGTCCAGCACCCGCAGGACCTCCTTGGGGTTACGGCCGACGGAGCCGGCGGTGACCATGACGAACTGGATCTCGTTGTTCGGGTCGACGATGAAGACGGCGCGCTGGGCGGTGCCGTCCTCGCCCTCGACGCCGCAGGCGCGCATCAGGTCGTGCTTGATGTCGGCCAGCATCGGGAAGGGCAGGTCGCGCAGGTCCTTGTGGTCCTTGCGCCAGGCGTGGTGCACGAACTCGGAGTCGCCGGAGACGCCGAGGACCTGGGCGTCGCGGTCGGCGAACTCGTCGTTCAGCTTGCCGAACGCGGCGATCTCGGTCGGGCAGACGAAGGTGAAGTCCATCGGCCAGAAGAAGACGATCTTCCACTTGCCCTCGTAGGACTTGTGGTTGATATCGGCGAAGGCGCTCGCGGCGTCCAGGTCGACACAGGCCTTGAGGTCGAACTCGGGGAACTTGTCACCGATCGTGAGCACGTTCGCTTCTCCTGAAGTGAGATGAGGGGAGCTTGTCCGGAATCCGGACACCACTCACAGTTCCACATCGTGGACTGATCAGGGAAATAGCTACACTGGATGTGTCTGATCGGAGATTGTTATCAGTACTGAATCCCCCACGTCGCGGCCGGTTCCCCGCCGGAACGGCGGCCCCAAGGGCGACCCGACTGTGTCGAGCGCCACAGCCCGCAGCCCGCGCACCCCGACCGTCGCCCAGTTGCGCGCCTTCGTCGCGGTGGCCGAGCACCGGCACTTCCGGGAGGCCGCCGCCGCCACCGGGACCAGCCAGCCCGCGCTGTCCGGGGCGGTCGCGGCGCTGGAGGAGTCCCTGGGCGCGCAGTTGGTCGAGCGTACGACGCGCAAGGTGATCGTCACCCCACTGGGGGAGCGTGTGCACCAGCACGCGCGCCGGGTGCTCGCCTCGCTGCAGGCCCTCACCGAGGAGGTCGAGGCCGCCCGCCGTCCGTTCACCGGGCCGCTGCACCTGGGCGTCATCCCGACCGTCGCGCCCTACCTGCTGCCCACCGTGCTGCGGCTGGTCCGCGACGGCTTCCCGGACCTGGAGCTGCACGTCCACGAGGAGCGCACCCCCTCGCTGCTGGAGGGCCTGGCCGCCGGGCGGCTGGACGTCCTGCTGCTCGCGCTGCCGGCCGGCGGGGCCTCGCCGACCAAGGACATCCCGCTGTTCGACGAGGACTTCGTCCTGCTCACCCCGCCCGGCCACCCGCTCGCCGGGCGGATCGACGTCCCGCGCGACGTGCTGCTCGACCTGGAGGTGCTGCTGCTGGAGGAGGGCCACTGCCTGCGCGACCAGGCGCTGGACATCTGCCGCGAGGTCGGCGCCGACCCGGCGGGCTCGACCACCCGCGCGGCCGGCCTGTCCACCCTGGTCCAGCTGGTCGCCGGCGGCCTCGGGGTGACCCTGCTGCCCGCCACCGCGCTGGACGTCGAGGCCGGGCGCACCGACCGGCTGGCCGCCGTCCGCTTCGCCGCACCGCAGCCCGGCCGCAGGATCGGGCTGGCCGTCCGGCCGGGCTCGGCCCGCAACGCCGAGTACGAGCGCTTCGCGGCCGCGCTGCGCGAGGTGCTGGTCGAGCTGCCGGTCCGGATCGTTTCCTAGCTAGCGCGCAGCGCGCAGGGCGTCCGGCCGGCGGAGTTCCGCCGCCGGGGTGCCCAGGCAGAGTCCGACCGTCGTCGCGACGAGGAGCTCCAGTGCCTCCAGGGTGTCCTGGTCGGGCCGGTCGCCGGGCCGGCGCAGGGTGAGGTGGCGGGCCGTCAGGCCGTCGAAGCCGCCGAGGAAGTGGACGGCGATCCGGCGGGCGGGCAGCGCCAGGCTCAGGCCGTGGGCGGCCGCGAGGGCGTCGAGCATCTCGGTGGCGGTGCCCTCGATGTCGTGCTGGAGCCCGAGCATGATCTCCTGCATGTCCGGGTCGCGCATGGCCAGCGCCCCGAACTCGCTCAGCAGCACGCAGCGTCCGTGCTCGCCGGTGGCGGCCTCCCAGAGCGCGAGCACCAGGGTGCGGACCTGCTCGCCGAACGCGCCGTCGCCGGGGGAGGCGGCGCGCACCTCGCCGACGAAGTCGGACTTCAGCTGCTGGACGACCGCCCGGTAGAGGTCCTTCTTGGTGCCGAAGGTGTAGTGCACCGTCGCCTGCGCCACGCCCAGCTCGGCCGCGATCGCGCGGGTGCTGCCGGCGGCGATTCCCTCCCTGGTCATCAGGTCGATCGCGGCCTGGACCAGTTGCGGTCGGCGTTCGGAGGCGGGGACGTGGGCCATCCAGTCAGGGTAGCGCCACGGGCGGGCAACTGTGTCGTGCGATCTTGTCGGTCAACTTTGTCACCCGACAAAGTTCGGTCTACGGTGGGACGCGACCTGCCCTGACCGACCCGAGGGACCGCCGATGGCCACGTACCTGTACCGACTGGGCCGATACTGCTTCCGGCGGCGACGGGCCGTCGCCGCCGTCTGGATCGCCCTGCTCCTCGCCATCGGCGGGGCCGCGGGCGCCTTCGCCGGCAAGACCACCGACGAGTTCAAGGTCCCGGGCACCGAGGCGCAGGCCACCCTGGACCGGATCAAGGACACCTTCCCGGCGCAGGGCCACGGCTCCGCGCAGGTCGTCTTCGCCGCCGGCGCGCCCGGCGGCATCGGGACGCCCGAGGCGAGCAGGGCGGTCGGCGAGGCCGTCGCCCGGATCGCCCAGGTGCCGGGCGTGGCCGCGGTGCCGGACCCGTACGCCACCGGCGCGCTCTCGCCGGACGGGAAGGTCGCGCTCGCGCTGGTCTCCTTCGACCACAAGCTCGCCGATGTCACCGACCGGCAGCGCGACGCCGTGAAGGCCGCCGCCGAGCCGGCCCGCGCGGCCGGGCTGGACGTGGCCTTCGGCGGCGACGCGTACAACACGATGGCCCGGATCGAGGGCGGCAGCGAGGCGATCGGCCTGGTGGTGGCCGGGCTGGTGCTGGTGGTCACCCTCGGCACGCTGGTCGCCGCCGGGCTGCCGCTGCTGACCGCGCTGGTCGGCGTCGGCGTGACGATGGCCGGCCTACTGGCGCTCACCGGCTCCTTCGAGATCATCACCACCGCGCCGGTGCTGGCCCTGATGGTCGGCCTCGCGGTCGGCATCGACTACGCGCTGTTCATCCTCTTCCGGTACCGCCGCCACCTGGACGAGGGCCTGGAGCCGGAGGAGGCCGCCGCCCGGGCCACCGCGACCGCCGGCAGCGCCGTCGTCTTCGCCGGTCTGACCGTGGTCGTCGCGCTCGCGGGACTCGCCGTCGCGGGCGTGCCCTTCCTCACCGTGATGGGTCTGGCCGCCTCCGGGGCCGTCGTGGTGGCCGTCCTGGTCGCGATCACGCTGCTGCCCGCCGTGCTGGGCTTCACCGGCCGGTCCATCGACCGGCTGCCGATCTGGAAGCGGGCCCTGACCGCCAACAACCGCACCACCATGGGCGAGCGTTGGGGCCGCTTCGTGGTCCGCCGCCCGCTGCCCGTCCTGCTGGTCGCCCTGGCCGGGCTGGGCGCCCTGGCGGTGCCCGCCGCGAGCCTGAACCTCGGTCTGCCGAGCGGCGGTTCGCAGGCCGCCGGGACGGACGCGCGCAAGGCGTACGACCTGGTCGGCGAGAGCTTCGGGCCGGGCTTCAACGCTCCGCTGGTGGTCGTGGTGGACGCCCACGGCGCGCCGCAGCCCGAGCAGGCGGTGCGGGAGGTGGCCGCGAAGCTCCAGACCCTCAAGGGCGTCGGGACGCTGCTGCCGCCGACCGTCGACCAGGAGAGCCGCACCGCGCTGGTGACCGTCATACCGCAGACCGGTCCGGACCACGCGGACACCGAGGCGCTGGTCAACGAGATCCGCGACCGGAAGGCGGAGCTGAAGGCGGAGACCGGCGCGGACATCGCCGTCACCGGCACCACGGCCGCCAACATCGACGTCTCCACCAAGCTCGGCCAGGCGCTGCCGCCCTTCCTCGCGGTGATCGTCGGGATCGCGGTGGTGCTGCTGGCGCTGGCGTTCCGCTCGGTGCTCGTCCCGCTCAAGGCGGTGGCCGGTTTCCTGCTCAGCGTCACCGCCTCGCTCGGCGCGGTGGTCGCGGTCTACCAGTGGGGCTGGCTGGACGGGCTGATCGACGTGCCCAAGGTCGGGCCGGTGGTGAGCTTCGTGCCGATCCTGCTGATCGGCGTGCTGTTCGGGCTGGCGATGGACTACGAGCTGTTCCTGGTCTCCGGGATGAAGGAGCAGCACGTCCACGGCGCGGCGCCGCGCGAGGCCGTGGTGGCCGGGGTGCGGAACGGGGCCCGGGTGGTCACGGCGGCCGCGCTGATCATGGTGGCGGTGTTCGGCTCGTTCGTCTTCGGCCACGATCCGGTCGTCCAGCCGATCGGATTCGCCCTCGCGGTGGGCGTGCTGGTGGACGCCTTCGTGGTGCGGATGGCGCTGGTGCCGGCCGCGATGGCGCTGTTCGGCAAGGCCGCCTGGTGGTTCCCGAAGCGGCTGGAGAAGGTCGTGCCGCGGGTGGACATGGAGGGCGAGCAGCTGATGGCCCGGCTCGCGCGACGGCCGGCCGAGGACGGGACGCGGGAGCCGGCCGAGCAGCCGGCCGTGGAGCCGACCCGGATCTGACGGCCCCGGCCCCAGGAGCCCCGGCCCCAGAAGACTAGGCCCCAGAAGGCCCGGCCCGAGGAGCCCCGGCCCGGGGGCAGTGGTCGGACGACCCGTACGGGGCGCCCGGTGGGATCCGTTCCCGCCGGGCGCTCCCGCGTTCGCGCCCCCGCGTTGGAGGGGGCGCGGTCACATCCCCGCGGGCAGCCGCTGTTCGAACCAGACCACCTTGCCGGTGCCCAGCCTGGTCGCACCCCAGCGGTCCGCGCACCGGGCCACTATCTGTAGCCCGCGCCCGCGTTCGTCCTCCGGCCCGGTGCGGCGCGGGCGCGGCAGCAGCGGGCTGTCGTCGCCGACCTCGCAGCGCAGCCGGGCGGTGCGCACCAGGCTCAGGGTGACCGGCCGGGTCGCGTGCTGGACGGCGTTGGTGACCAGCTCGCTGACCATCAGCTCGGTCGCCTCGCTCAGCTCGTCCAGCCCCCAGCGGCGCAGCGTGTGCGCGGCCAGTCGGCGGGCCCGGCCCGGAGTCTCGTTGCGCGGCTGGAGGTACCAGTGCGCGACGTCCCCGGCCGGGATGCCGTCGAAGCAGGCGCCGAGCAGGGCGATGTCGTCGCCGCGGTCGCCGGGCGGCAGGATCCGCAGCGCCTCCTGGCACAGCTGCTCGGGGGACTGCCAGCGGGCGGCGGCGATCCGGGCGCGCAGCATCTCCAGGCCGTCGCTGATCGGGCGGGTGCGGGTCTCCACCAGGCCGTCGGTGAACAGCAGCAGGGCCGAGCCGGGCGGTGCGGGCAGTTCGACGGAGTTGAAGTCCACCCCGCCGACGCCGATCGGTGCCCCGGAGTCCAGTTCGACCAGTTCGGCGATGCCGTCCGGGCGGACCAGCACCGGTGGGACGTGTCCGGCGTTGGCCATCACCACCCGGTTGGCGATCGGGTCGTACACCGCGTAGACGCAGGTGGCCAGGTGCTGTTCCCGGCCGAGCCGCTGGGCCTGTTCGTCCAGGTGGTAGAGCACCTCGTGCGGCGGCAGGTCGAGGGCGGCCAGGGTCTGGGCGCTGGTGCGCAGCTGGCCCATGATGGCGGCCGAGGTGAGCGAGTGGCCCATCACGTCGCCGACGATCAGGGCGACCCGGTTGCCGGGCAGCGGGACGGCGTCGTACCAGTCCCCGCCGACCTGTGCGCCGCGCTCGCCGGGCAGGTAGCGCTGGGCGATCCGGACGCCGTGCGACTGCGGCAGGCGCAGCGGCAGCATGCTGCGCTGGAGTTCGTTGGCGATCTCCCACTCGCGGGCGTAGCGCAGTGCGGTGTCCACGGCCAGCCCGGCCTGGGTGGCGAGGTGCGCCGCGGTCGCGGTGTCCGCGGCGTCGAAGACCGGGCGGCCGGTGCGTTCGGGAGGGCGGCGGATCAGTATCAGCAGCCCGAGCACGGCCTTGCGCCCGCGCAGCGGCAGGGCGAGGACGGAGGTGCCGGCGGCCAGCCGGGCCACCCCGCGGGTGCCGTACAGCTCGCGCAGCAGCGTCTCGGCGCGTTCGGCGGCGGGGGTGCCGAGGACGGCGGCCTCGGCGGGGCGGCGGCTCAGCAGGGCGTGGGCGAGCGCCCCGCCGCGGGTCACCGGGGTGGCCGGGCCGCCGTCGGCGGTCGAGCGGGCGCCGTAGCGGGAGCGGCGCCGGTCGTCCAGACCGCTCGGGCGGCCGCGGCGGCCGATCCGGGTGCCGGTGCTGTGGTGTATCCGCAGCTCCTCCGGGAAGCCGGGTTCGCGTTCGACGTTGGGCAGCGGGTCGCGCAGGTGGACGACGGCGGCGTCGGCGAGCGTCGGGACCAGCACCCGGCCGATGTTGCGCAGCGTCGCGGCGAGGTCGAGGGCGCTGTTGATCCGCCGGGTCGCCGAGTCGAGGTACGCCAGGCGGTCCGCCATCTCGGTGCGTTCCGGCCGTGCGCCCGCCCGTCGTACCGGGGCGGCCGGCAGGGCCGTCGCCGGGGCCGGTGCCGCGGCCGGGACCTGGCGGCGCTGGCCCGGGACGGCGGGCGGCTGCTCCGCCTCGGTCTTGAGCTGGTCGCGCACGGCTGCCTGTCCTGGATTCGGTGTGGTCGGTGAGCTGTTCTGTTGCACCGGCCGCGGGTGCGGCCGGCCCTGTCCCGGTTCGATCAGCCGACGCGTCGACAGCGCAGGAACAGCTGTTCCTCCGGCGGCAGCGAGGTACTGGCCGGTGCGTACGGATGCCCCGAGCACTCCTCGACGGCGAAGCCGGCCGAGACCAGAACCCGCTCCAGATCCTCCCTCAGATACCCACTGATCCGCAGCTCTCTGCCAAGGAACGGAAGCGGAACGTGATCCAGGTCCGCCTCGACCATACCGAGCGCCAGCAGTCCGCCCGGCCGCAGGAGTTCGCGCAGCTGCCGCAGCACGGTCGGGATCTCGTCCTGCGGCAGCAGGATCAGCGAGAAGAACGCGGTGACGGCGGCGAAGCGGCCCCGGCCGTCCGGCCCCAGTTCGGGGGCGTTCCAGACCCGGTCCGCACGCTCGGTGGCCAGATCGTACAGGTCGATCCGATGGAACACCGGCGCGAAAACGCCTGGGAAGGCGGTCCGCCGGGCCAGCGTGAGCATGCCGTCGGAGAGGTCCGCGCCGGTCACCCGCAGACCGTCGGCGACCAGCTGGCGGACGGTCGGTTCGCCGGTGCCGCAGCCGACGTCCAGCACCCGGGCGCCGGGTTCGAGCTCGGCGAGCAGCCGCCGGCCGCAGGCCAGCTGTCCGTCCTTGGCGGGGAACGCCTCGCCGTACTCCGTGCCGATGGTGTCGAAGGCGACCGCCTGCAGTGCCCGGGCCGCCCGCCGCCGCCGTACCTCGGGTTCGTCGTCGCCGGCGTCCTCGTCGACGGGGAACGGGTCCGATATCTGTCCGGTCGTCACGTTGCGAGGCACCCTTCCACCCGTGGCCTCCGGTGGCTCCTCCGCGGCCCCGCGGGCCGCTGCCGGTGGCGGTACGTCACGCTCTGCGCACCACGCGGACGGACGGCACCCCGATGCGTTTCCGAGCAGACACTCGTGTGCGTACTGGCATCTGAGAATATGCGTGATCACTGTGCCGTGGGGTCCCTTTCCGGCCAACTCGCCGCGCTTGGGTGGTTGTGGCCGGGGTTGCGGAAGCACGGGGGTGCGGGCGGGGTTGTGCGCGTGGCCGCGCACGCCGGACAGCGCGCCAGGGGAACGTCGATGACCTGCGGTTTTGCCGATCCGCAGGCTGACTATCGGACGTTTATCGAACGTCAATCGGTCCGGTGCACAGTGGAGTCCAGCGCCGGGGAAGCGTTGAGGGCGCTCCCGCAGCCGGGGGGCTGCGGGGGCGCCGACGCGCGGAACGGGGGAGGTTCTCCGCGGGGGAGCGGAAGCCTTACGGCGCGGGGGGAGAGAGGGGCTCGGTGTGCTGCTGGGAGATGAGGTCCGCCACGGGGGAGGCCTCAGGCACACCGAGCCGCGTGAAGATCGCATGGGCCTCCTGGAGGCAGGCGAGTCCGCGAGCCGGCTGGGCGAGCGCCAACAGGGCCTCGCCCAGTGCGGCGTTCGCCAGGCCCTGGCAGTAGGCGGAGCCCAGCTCCTGGCCGATCGCCAGCGACTCGCCGGCCGCCGAGGCCGCCTCGGCGGGCTGCTCGGCGACCAGCAGGGCCGAGGCGAGCCTGGCCAGGGTGTAGCCCTCCCACAGGGGGTTCTGCTGCGACTGGTAGAGCCGGTGCGCCTCCCGCAGGTGCGGAACGGCGTCGCCGCCGGAGAGCACCACGCCCAGCTGGTAGAGGGTCTGGGCGAGCAGCGGGCCGTTCTTGGACTCCCGGGCGGCGGCGACACCGTCACCGGCGGACCGGACCGCCGTCTCGGTCATCCCGAGCCGGTGCTGGGCCCGGGCCATGTTGCTGACGATGCGGGCCTCGGCGGTCGGCGCGCCGACCGCCTGACTGGTGGCCCGGGCCTGTTCCATGAACGGCAGGGCCTCGGCCGGGCGGTTGCCCAGGCTCAGGATCACGCCCAGGATGTTGGCGGTGGCCAGCAGCTGGACGGTCGGGACGTCCGGTGACTGGTGGTCCAGACTGCGGCGCAGCGAGTGCTCGGCGCCCTGGAAGTCACTGGTGACGTAGTTCAGGGCACCCAGGACGAAGTGCACCCGGGCGAGTGCGGCGGAGTCGTCGCGGAGCTCCGCCTCGCGTCCGAGGGCTTCCAGCACCGGTCGTACCTGGGGGCCGTGGGTCGGGTCCGGATCGAGGCCGTACAGCAGGATCAACAGGTCGATCGCCGCGTGCTGCGAGGAGCGGGGCCCGTTCGCCGCCGCCGCCGTGGAGTTGAGCAGGAGGGCGCTCTCGCTCCGGAGCCAGGACTGGGCGGAACCGCTGGTCGGCAGGCCGATCCCGGGCGAGGACGGCGTGGTGAGCAGCTCGGGCTCGGGGTCGTCCGGTTCGAGGGTCCGGGCCGCGTTGCGGACGGTCGGGATCAGCAGGTCGAGCAGCCGCAGGACGGCCCGTTCCTGCTCCCCGCCGTCGCCCGACCGGTCGTTCTGCCGCTGGGCGTAGAGGCGGAGCAGATCGTGGTAGCGGTAGCGGCCGGGGGTGAAGCACTCCAGCATGTTCGCCTCCACCAGGGCCTCGACGAGCTCCTCGGCGGTGTCCTCGTCCACGCCGAGGAGTGCCGCGGCGGCCGCGAGCGGGATGTCGGGGGAGTCGATCAGCGCGAGCAGTCGAAAGGCGCGGGCCTCGGCCGTGGACAGCTGTCCGTAGCCGAGCCCGATGGTGGTCTCCACGGCGAGGTTGCCGAGTTGGAGCTCGTCCAGGCGGTGACGCTGGTCGGCTAACCGACGGGCCAGGTCGGAGACGCTCCACCGCGGCCGGCTGGCCAGCCGGGCGGCGGCGATGCGGACCGCCAGCGGCAGGAAGCCGCACGCGGTGACCACCGCCATGGCCGCCTCCGGCTCCGCGGCGACCCGCTGCTCCCCGACGATGGCCGAGAACAGTGCCAGGGCCTCCCGCGGAGTCAGCTCCTCGACGTCGAACAGTTGCGCGCCGGGGATGCCGGCGAGCCGGGAACGGCTGGTGGCGAGCACCGCGCAGCCGGAGACGCCCGGGATCAGCGGCCGGATCTGGTCGGCGTCCCGCGCGTTGTCCAGCAGGATGAGCATCCGCCGGTTGGCGAGCAGCGAGCGGTAGAGCGCCGCGCGCTGCTCCATCGACTCCGGGTTCTCGGTGACACCGAGGGCGTGGAGGAAGTCGCCGAGGACGACGACCGGGTCGGCCGGCGAGGCGCCGGCGCCGCGCAGGTCGACGTACAGCTGTCCGTCCGGGAACTCGGCCCGGACCCGGTGGGCGACGTGGACCGCGAGGGTGGTCTTCCCGACGCCGCCGATGCCGGCCAGCGAAGTGACCACCACGGCCTGGCCGGTGGCGTTCATCAGGACCGTCGAGAGGTCGCTCACCAGCTCGGTGCGGCCGCTGAAGTCCAGCACGTCGGCCGGGAGTTGGGCCGGTGCCGGGGCGGTGGGCCGGTCCTTCGCCGCCGCTTCGGGCACGGCCGGGAGGGCGAGCGCGGGGTCGGCCGCGAGGATGCGGGTGTGCATCGTGGACAGGCCGACGCCCGGTTCCACCCCGAGTTCCTCGATGAGCAGTTTGCGGGTGTCGGTGTAGACGCCGAGGGCCTCGGCCTGGCGGCCGCAGCGGTACAGCGCCAGCATCAGGAGTTCGCGCAGCCGTTCGCGCAGCGGATGTTCCGTCGTCAGGTTGTTGAGCTCTCCGACGATTTCCGCGTGCTGGCCGATGGCGAGGGCGGCGGCGCACAGGTCCTCGGCGGCGGCCACCTGGCGCTCGGCCAGTCGGAGCCGCTGGGTGTCGGCGTAGGGGCCGGGGATGCCGGTGAGCGGGCGGCCGCTGAACAGGCCCAGTGCCTCGGTCAGCAGTCGGTGCGCGTCCTGCTTGTCGCCGTTCGTCCGGGCGGCCGCGGCCTCGGCGCAGAGCCGCTCGAAGACCGTCAGGTCGAGGGCCTCGCCCGGGATGCGCAAGGCGTAGCCGTCGGCGACCGAGACCAGCAGCTCGGCGGGTGCGCGGACCTCGCGGCGCGGCTCGATGACCGAGCGCAGCCGGGAGACGTAGGTCCGCAGGGCGGCGACCGCCTGGGCCGGCGGGCGATCGCCCCACAGGGCGTCGACCAGGTCCTGGGTGGTGACCGGGCGGCCGGCGTGCAGCAGGAGGGCGCTCAGGACCGCCTGTTGCTGGGGGGAGCCGAGGGAGACGGGCTTCCCGTCGAGCCAGGCCTGGACCGGGCCGAGGACCTGGAAGCGCAGCGCGGGCGAGGGCGGCGTCTCCTGAAACTCCATGAAGTCCCCCGATGGCCTGTGGTGTCGATTTCGTGAAAGGGCGCTCGGCGGTCCGCCGCGGTGCTTCAGCTTAGGCGGACGCCCGACTCTGCCGGACGGTCCCGCAAGCCGCACGATGTTTATCGGACATTTAATCAACCCTACGATACTGTGCCCGCGCCCGCGCCAAGCCGGTCGGGCTGACGACATTTGATGACCGAAAGGCGGCCGCCAATGGCCAACGACCAGAGCGAGACCCCGGTGCCGTCGACGCCCGAGAACCAGGCGCAGACCCCGGCCCCGGACTCCGCTGTGGAGGCCGGCCAGGCTGTCGAGGGCGCGGTCGCCGCGACCTCGGACCCGACCGAGTACACCGAGCCGAGTGCCGACCGGAAGAACGCGATCGAGAACGGGATCTTCGGCGACGAGGCCGACCACCTGCTGGAGCCGGCCAAGCCGGACACCGGCAAGCCGGGCGAGAAGTACGAGCCGGAGAGCATCGTCTTCGGCCACGCGTGAGCCGTGCCGGTCGCGTGCCCCCGTCGCCCCCGTCCGGGCGCGGGGGCACCGGTGGTTATGGGCACGCCAATTCCCCATAGGTGTCAACCGGGTGGCCGAAACATGCCCGCGGTGCACTCATGGTGACCGGCGATATCCGTAACGTGCCCGACGGCGGGTGCGGGACGTTCCGGAATTCCGGATTCACCCGGGGGTATTGCGGTGGTCGGAATGCCGCCGTTTGCCCGCGTTTTGCCGAAATTGCCGAGGAAGATCGTATTCGGCTGAATCGCCCGCCCCGGGGGCGGGGGCGACCTGGTGGGGGTCGGCCGTCCATTCCCGGCCGCCGGGCTCGGGGCGCAGGTAGTGCTCGCCGCCGATGGTGTCCATGTAGATGCCGGTGCGTCCGGTCCTCCGGTCGAGGACGAGTTCACCCACGTGGGGCCGGTAGGCCGGGGTGTTTCGCTGTCGGGTGCTCACCGTGCTGCTCCTCGCTCTGGTCGGCGACTGGCCAGCATCTCTAGAGAAGCTAATATCTCTAGAGATGTCAACGGTCGTATCTCCTTACCGGCGACCGCGGGCACGCCTACGATTTGTCCGAGGCAGAGGGAGCGGCGATGACCGGCAGCAATGGCGACAAGCAGCCCAAGTACCAGCGGATCGCCGAAGCGCTGAAAACGGCCATCGACAGCGGCCGGTACCGCGCGGGCGACCGCCTGCCCGGCGAGAACGACCTCATGGACGAGTACGGCGTGGCCCGGATGACCGCCCGCCAGGCCCTGGGCGTGCTGCAGAGCGAGGGCATCGCCGAGGCGCGCCGCGGCGCCGGGGTCTTCGTCCGGGACTTCCGGCCGCTGCGCCGGCGCGGCATCCAGCGGCTGGCGCAGGGGCAGTGGGGGTCCGGCCGGTCGATATGGTCGGCGGACATCGACAACCGCAGCCTGGTGGTCGACCAGGTGTCCGTCACCGAGCAGGGCGCGCCCGAGCACGTGGCCCGGATGCTCGGGGCCGCCCCGGGCGCCCCGATGTGCGTGCGGCACCGCCGCTTCGTCCTCGACGGCAAGCCGGTGCTGCTGTCGACCTCCTACCTGCCCGCCGTCCTGGTCGCGGGCACCGCGATCACCCGCGAGGACACCGGCCCCGGCGGCACCTACGCCCGGCTCGCCGAGATCGGCGCCAAGCCCGTGCACTTCCGCGAGGAGGTCCGCTCCCGGATGCCCGGCGCCGAGGAGGCCGCCCGCCTGGAGCTGTCCGCCGGCACCCCCGTCATCCTGATCTGCCGCACCGCCTTCGCCGACGAGGGCCAGGTCGTCGAGCTCAACGAGATGATCCTGGACGCCGCCTCCTACGTCCTGGAGTACGACTTCGACGCCTGAGCGCCGGACGACGCCTGAGCGCCGGACGACGCCTGAGCGCCGGACGACGCCCGCCGGCCGCGGCCGGCTGCCGTCCACCGCGCGGGAACACCGCCGCCCCGGCCGCAGGGGCGACCGGGGCGGGGCGGGGGCGTGCGGGACTACTCCTTGGAGCGGACGCGCAGGTTGGTGATCAGCGGGCCCTCGGTGGTCTCGCGGAAGAAGTCGTTGCCCTTGTCGTCGACGACGATGAAGGCCGGGAAGTCCTCGACCTCGATGCGCCAGACCGCCTCCATGCCGAGCTCGGCGTACTCCAGCACCTCGACCTTCTTGATGCAGTCCTGGGCGAGGCGGGCGGCCGGGCCGCCGATCGAGCCGAGGTAGAAGCCGCCGTGCGCGGCGCAGGCGTCGGTGACCTGCTTGCTGCGGTTGCCCTTGGCCAGCATGACCATCGAGCCGCCGGCGGCCTGGAACTGGTCGACGTAGGAGTCCATCCGGCCGGCCGTGGTCGGGCCGAAGGAGCCGGAGGCGTAGCCCTCGGGGGTCTTGGCCGGGCCCGCGTAGTAGACCGGGTGGTCCTGGAGGTACTTGGGCATGCCCTCGCCGGCGTCCAGGCGCTCCTTGATCTTGGCGTGGGCGATGTCGCGGGCGACGACCAGGGTGCCGGTGAGCGAGAGCCGGGTCTTCACCGGGTACTTGGACAGCTCGGCGCGGATCGCGGACATCGGCTGGTCGAGGTCGACGCGCACCACGTCGTCGTCCAGGTGCTCGTCCGTGGTGTCCGGCAGGTACTTCGCCGGGTCGGTCTCCAGCTGCTCCAGGAACACGCCCTCGGCGGTGATCTTGCCGAGCGCCTGGCGGTCGGCGGAGCAGGAGACGGCCATCGCGACCGGGAGCGAGGCTCCGTGCCGCGGCAGGCGCACCACGCGCACGTCGTGGCAGAAGTACTTGCCGCCGAACTGGGCGCCGATGCCGATCTTCTGGGTCAGCTCGGTGACCTTGGCCTCCAGCTCCAGGTCGCGGAAGCCGTGGCCGGTCCTGGCGTCGCCCGAGGTCGGCAGGTTGTCCAGGTAGTGCGCCGAGGCGTACTTGGCGGTCTTCAGCGCGAACTCGGCGCTGGTGCCGCCGATCACGATGGCCAGGTGGTACGGCGGGCAGGCCGCGGTGCCCAGCGAGCGGATCTTCTGCTCCAGGAACGAGAGCATGCTCGCCTCGTTCAGGATGGCCTTGGTCTCCTGGTACAGGTACGACTTGTTGGCGGAGCCGCCGCCCTTGGCCATGAACAGGAACTTGTACGCGTCGCCGTCGGTGGCGTACAGCTCGATCTGGGCCGGCAGGTTGTTGCCGGTGTTCTTCTCGTCCCACATGGTCACCGGGGCCATCTGGGAGTAGCGCAGGTTGAGCTTGGTGTACGCGTCGTGGACGCCGCGCGCGATGGCGGACTCGTCGCCGCCCTCGGTGAGCACGTTCTGGCCGCGCTTGCCCATGACGATGGCGGTGCCGGTGTCCTGGCACATCGGGAGGATGCCGCCGGCCGAGATGTTGACGTTCTTCAGCAGGTCGAGCGCCACGAAGCGGTCGTTGGGGCTGGCCTCCGGGTCGTCCAGGATGCGGCGCAGCTGGGCGAGGTGGGCGGGGCGCAGGTAGTGCGAGATGTCGTGCATCGCCTCGGCCGTCAGCAGCCGCAGCGCCTCGGGCTCGACCTGGAGGAAGGTGCGGCCGCCGGCCTCGAAGGTGGAGACACCCTCGGAGGTGATCTTGCGGTAGGGGGTCGGGTCAGCGCCCAGGGGGAGCAGGTCGCTGTACTCGAAGTCTGGCGTGGGAGCCATGGGGGCGGTCCTTAGCTGTCCAGTTGGTCCGGCTGCGTCGGCGAAGCATCATCCAGGGTAGGACCCGGTGGAAGTCGGCATGCGGACAGGGCAGCCTTGCGTGACCGGGCTCACTCGTGCAGGAGTGCGAGCGACTAGGCTGACCCCGTGGACAACTCGCCGTCGCACGACGATTCGGGGCAGCCGCCGGTGCCGGCGCCCGTACCGATGACCAAGCCCGAACCCGAGCCGGAACTCAAGCCCGAGACCAGGGCGGAGGCCGCGCCGCGGCCGCACGCGCCGGTCGCGGAGGCGGACCTGCGGGTCTCCGACGCCGACCGCGAGAAGGTCGCGGAGCTGCTGCGGGACGCCTACGCCGAGGGCCGCCTGGACGCGGACGAGCACGCGGAGCGGATCGAGGCCGCGTACGCCGCGAAGACCTTCGGCGACCTCGTGCCGCTGACCCGGGACCTGCCGGCCCGCCCGCTGTCCTTCGAGAAGCAGCCGCTGAGCGCCCCGCAGGGCCCGCCGCCGCAGCCGCCCGCGCGCCAGGAGTCGCCGACGGTGGTGGCGGTCTTCGGCGGCGCGGCCCGCAAGGGCCGTTGGCGGGTGGGCTCGCACCTGAGCGCCTTCGCCGCGTTCGGCGGGGTGGAGATCGACCTGACCGACGCCGTGTTCGAGTCCCCCGAGGTGGAGATCACGGTGACGGCGATCTTCGGCGGGGTCCAGGTCAGGGTCCCGGAGAACGTGAGCCTGCAGGGATCCGGCATCGGCATCTTCGGCGGCTTCGACGTCCGGGAGACGACCGCGGCGGACCCGTACGCTCCGGTTGTCCGGATCAAGGGCCTTGCGCTGTTCGGTGGTTGCGAGGCGAAGCCGCGCCGGGGCAAGAAGCTGAAGGAATGGGTGCGGCGCCAACTCGGCACCGACTGACCGTCGTTGACCTGCACAGTGCCCGATCGGGGATCAACTCCCGGTCGGGCGCTCGACGTTGTGGCCGGTGCTCTGCGTAGTCGATTGCGTGCAGTGTGCATGAATCGCGGCCGGGCGGGGTAGTTCCTTCCGCACATCGCTTCTTGGACGGCTGCGCACCGGAGGCGGCCGAGCGGCCGTGCCCGGGCAGGACAGCGGGGGCTCGCGGCCGGCGGGGGAGCGAGGGGTCCCCGTGTCCGAGAGCCTCGTCAGGAGTACGGCCGTGCTGCATCCGATCGAGTCCCGCACCACCTCGCCAGTCGCCGCTGCGCAGGTCCTGGAGCGCCGTCCCGGCGTCCGTCCGCAGCCGCAGCCGCAGGGCGGCCCGGCGGGTTCCCCCGCGGGCGAGGACAACCCCTGGCACACCGGCGCCGCGTGTCGGCGGGACGAGGTGGGGCTGTTCTTCGCGCCCTCCAAGGAGCCGACGGCGGCCCGGCTGTCGCGCGAGGAGCAGGCCAAGCAGGTGTGCGCCCGCTGCCCGGTGCTGCTGGAGTGCCGCGAGCACGCGCTGGCCCAGCCGGAGCCGTACGGGGTCTGGGGCGGGCTGACGGCCGCCGAGCGGCGGGTGGTGCTGGCCCGGCGGCGGCGCCGGGACACGGAGCTGCGCGAGGCGGCCCTGGTGACGGCGGCCGCGCGGCGCCGGATAGCCGGGTGACGACGGGCCCGGGAGCGGGCCCGAGAGCGGGACGGCGACGCACCGGGGGGCCGGGGGAGGGGGGGGTCCCCGGGGACACGAAGAGGACTCGGGTTGGGGTCAATTGGTGCTGGTCAAGCCGATCCCCCCGTGCCCCCCCCACCTCCCGAACTTTTTGTGTGTCTTGATCTCGCGGATGGTGCCGCTCTTGGAGCGCATCACCAGCGAGCTGGTGGTGGCGGTCTCCGAGCGGTAGTGCACGCCGCGCAGCAGCTCGCCGTCGGTGATCCCGGTGGCGACGAAGAACACGTTCTCGCCGCTGACCAGGTCGTCCGTGGTGAGGACCCGGTCCAGGTCGTGGCCGGCGTCCAGGGCCTTCTGCCGCTCGGCGTCGTCCTTGGGCCACAGCCGGCCCTGGATCACGCCGCCCATGCACTTCATCGCGCAGGCCGCGATGATGCCCTCCGGGGTGCCGCCGATGCCCATCAGCAGGTCGACGCCGGTGCCCTCGCGGGCGGCCATGATCGCGCCGGCCACGTCGCCGTCCGAGATGAACTTGATCCGGGCGCCCGCTTCGCGGATCTCCCGGACCAGGCCGTCGTGGCGCGGGCGGTCGAGCACGACGACGGTGACGTCCTCGACGGCGCTGCCCTTGGCCTTGGCGACCCGGCGGATGTTGACCGCCGCCGGGGCGGTGATGTCGACGAACTCGGCGGCCTCCGGGCCGGCCACCAGCTTGTCCATGTAGAACACGGCGCTGGGGTCGAACATGGTGCCGCGGTCGGCGACGGCCAGTACGGCCACCGCGTTGTTCATGCCCTTGGCGGTCAGCGTGGTGCCGTCGACCGGGTCGACCGCGACGTCGCACTCGGCGCCGGTGCCGTCGCCGACCCGCTCGCCGTTGTAGAGCATCGGGGCTTCGTCCTTCTCGCCCTCGCCGATGACGACGACGCCGTTCATCGACACGGTCGAGACGAGGGTGCGCATCGCCTTCACGGCGGCACCGTCCGCGCCGTTCTTGTCGCCACGTCCGACCCACCGGCCGGCGGCCATCGCGGCCGCCTCGGTGACCCGGACGAGTTCGAGCGCGAGGTTCCGGTCCGGAGCCTCGGGCGCGACCTCCAGGGCACTGGGAAGGTGGTGCGGGTACTGCGTGGTCATCGTCGTTACCTCTCTGTACGCGACGGCCAGTGAGCGCCCGACTACTGCCAGGTCGAACGCCGTGGTGAGGGTATTGCGATCGTATCTGCCCACGAGATGACTGTCTGTGGCGCAGGTCGCTGCTCTGTGGCGGAAACCACCGATTCGCCCGGTATCACCCGTCCGTGGACACCCCTGGTGACCGCCCGGGGATGTGGATGAGTCACCATGTGGGGGTGGCAGCAGACAGCAAGGGCATGAGGGGCCGGCAGACCGTACGGGACATGGTCCTGTCGATGCTGGCCGTCGGTTTCGTCGTCGGGATCGGGTACCTGTTCCTCCCGCACGGATCCGGCGGCGACCCGGTGCGCGTGGTCGGGTACCGGGTGGAGGCGGCCTCCGCCAAGCGCGCCGCGCCGTACCCGCTGCTCTCCCCGGAGGGACTGTCGGACAAGTGGCGGGCCACCTCGGTCGGTTACCGGCCGGCCGACCAGAACAACGGCAAGGGCAACGCCTGGCACCTGGGCTTCGTGACTCCCTCGGGCCGGTACGCGGCGATCGAGCAGAGCGACGTGCCGCGCGACTCCCTGCTGGCCGACCACGTCAAGGGCGCCGCGTCGGACGGCACTTCCGAGGTGGCCGGCCGCACCTGGGACCGGGTGCAGGGCGAGAAGGACCGCGCGCTGGCCGTCCAGACCGGCCCCGGGACCACCCTGCTCACCGGCACCGCCTCCTACGAGGAGCTGGCCGAGCTGGCGCAGGCGCTCAAGTAGCCCCGCTTCCGCCCGCCTTCCCGGGCATGCCGAAGGGCCCCGCGCCGGACGAACCGGTGCGGGGCCCTTCGGCGTGCGCGGGGCGGATCAGGCCGTGGTGACGACCTCGTCGTAGGCCAGGCGCGGCGAACGCGGGAACCAGGCGTCCTCGCCCGGGCGGCCGATGTTGACCACGGCCAGCACCGAGTGCTCGCCGTCGCCGAAGAACTCCTTGTTGATGCCCTCGGCGTCGTAGCCGGTCATCGGGCCGGCGGCCAGGCCGGCGGCGCGCACGCCGATGATGAAGTAGGCGGCCTGCAGGGCGCCGTTCATCGTGGCGGACTGCTCACGGACGCTGCGCTCCGAGAAGAACAGGTCCTTGGCCTGGGGGAAGTGCGGGAGCTGGGTCGGCAGCTCCTCGTGGAACTCGTTGTCCACGGCCAGGATGGCGACCAGCGGGGCGGCGGCGGTCTTGGCCTTGTTGCCGTCCGCCATCTGCCGGACGAGGCGCTCGCGGCCCTCGGCCGAGCGGACCAGGACGACGCGCAGCGGCTGCTGGTTGAAGGCGGTCGGGCCGTACTTGACCAGCTCGTAGATGGCCTGGACCTGCTCGTCGGAGACCTGCTCGTCGGTGAAGGTGTTGGCGGTGCGGGCCTCGCGGAACAGGAGGTCCTGAGCGGCGGCGTCGAGTACCAGGGCGTCGGTGGTCATGCTTCTGCACCTCATGCGGAAAAGGGGTTCGTCGGGGCGATCGGCCGCAGCCGTTCACTTCCTCCAACATAGGTGAAGATTCAACGATTCCCCAAGCGGATGTGATCCGCCTCACTCCCCGCCGGGAGCCGCGCCCTCCTCGGCGGCCAGCGCGGCGTCCAGCCGGGCCCGGGCGCCGTCCAGCCAGCGCTGGCACACCTTCGCCAGCTGCTCGCCGCGCTCCCACAGGGCCAGCGACTCCTCCAGCGAGGTCCCGCCGGTCTCCAGCTGCCGGACGACGTCCAGCAGCGCGTCCCGGGCGTGCTCGTAGCCCAGCGCGTCGTCCGGGTTCGGCGCCGCGTCCTGCTGCTCCTGCTGCTCTGCCATGGGTGCCAGCGTAGGGGCTCGGGCCGACACTCCCCAGCCCCGGCCCGCGGCGGCGGGCGACTACCCGGGAGTCGCGGTGACGTCGAAGCCGCCGCCCGCCACCCGCGCGTGCAGCCCCTCGCCGGGCGCGACCTGCGCCGGGTCCGTCACCACCGTGCCGTCCGCGCGCTGGAGCACCGCGTAGCCGCGCTCCAGGGTGGCCGCCGGGGAGAGCGCCACCACCCGGGCCAGGGTGTGCCCGAGGTCGCTCTGCGCGTGGTCCAGCCGGTGCCGCAGGGTGCGCCGGGCCCGCTCCAGCAGGCCGTCCACCTCCTGCCCCCGACCGTCCAGCATCCGGTGCGGGGCGGCCAGCGACGGGCGGCTGCGCACCCCGTCCAGCCCGTGCTGCTCGCGCTCGACCCGGGACAGCACCTGCCGGCGGGCGCGGTCGCGCAGCTGGCGGACCTTGGCCAGCTCCTCACCGACGTCCGGAACCACCCGTTTGGCCGCGTCGGTCGGGGTGGAGGCCCGCAGGTCGGCCACGAAGTCCAGCAGCGGCTGGTCCGGCTCGTGCCCGATCGCGCTCACCACCGGCGTACGGGCGGCCGCGACCAGCCGCACCAGGCCCTCGTCCGAGAACGGCAGCAGGTCCTCCACGCTGCCGCCGCCGCGGGCCACGACGATCACGTCCACCTCGGGGTGCTCGTCCAGCTCCCGCACGGCCGCGCTCACCCGCTCCACCGCGCTGACCCCCTGCACCGGGACGTTGCGCACCTCGAAGCGCACGGCCGGCCAGCGCCGCCGGGCGTTCTCCAGGACGTCCCGCTCGGCCGCCGAGCCGCGCCCGGTGACCAGCCCGACGCACTGCGGCAGGAACGGCAGCGGCTTCTTGCGCTCCGCCGCGAACAGGCCCTCCCCGGCGAGCCGCCGCTTCAGCTGCTCCAGCCGGGCCAGCAGCTCGCCGAGGCCCACCGGGCGGATCTCCGAGGCGCGCAGGGACAGCTGCCCGCGCGCCGCGTACCACTCCGGCTTGGCGTGCACGACGACCCGCGCGCCCTCCTGCACCACGTCCGCGACCTGGTCGAACACCGAGCGGAAGCAGGTCACCGTGAGCGACACGTCGGCCTGCGGGTCGCGCAGGGTCAGGAACACCACGCCCGCGCCGGGGCGGCGGCTGAGCTGGGTGATCTGCCCCTCCACCCAGACCGCGCCGAGCCGGTCGATCCAGCCGCCGATCAGCGCGGAGACCTTGCCGACCGGGAGCGGCGCTTCGGGGGAGCTGGTGTTGGCCATGCGTACGAGGCTAGCGGCGTCCGCCGACACGTCCGGGACCGCCGCCGGTGGAGCCCCGGCCGGTGGAGCCCCGGCCGGTGGAGCCCTGGACGGCGAGCACCACCAGGCCGACCACCAGCCAGACCAGTCCGACGAGCTGCGCGGTGCCCGAGGCCTCGTACACGACCGCCGCGATCACCGCGATCCCCAGCACCGGCACGACCACGTGCGGGAGCCACCGCCGCGAGCCGTGCCGCACCGCGTACCAGCCGATCACCGAGGCGTGCAGCAGCGCGAAGGCGGTCAGCGCGCCCACGTTCACCACCGAGGTGAGCCGGTCCAGGCCGTCGTCCCGGTTGGCCGCCCAGACCGCCGCCGCCATCGTGATCACCGCGGCCGCCAGCAGCGCCCGGCGCGGCACCGCGCTGGCCGGGTCGACCGAGCCGAGCGCCCGCGGCAGCCGGCCGTCCCGGGCCATCGCGAAGAGCAGCCGCCCGGCCGCGGCCTGCCCGGCCAGGGCCGCGAAGGCCGCGCCGATCGCCTTGCTGGCCGCCACCAGCACGTGCAGCCAGTGCCCGACGCCGCTCTCCACGGTGTCGTAGAAGGCCGAGCCCTGCGCCGCCGGGTCGGCGGCCAGCTGCTGCGGTCCGGTCGGCTCCAGCAGGGCCGCCAGGTAGGTCTGGGCGACGAACAGCACCCCGGCCAGCGCCAGGCACCAGAGCACCGCCCGGGCCACCGCCGCCGAGGCGCCGACCGCCTCCTCCACGAAGGTGGCGATCGCGTCGAAGCCCAGGTAGGAGAGCACCGCGACGGACACCGCCGAGATCACCGCGGTCAGCGAGAAGTCCCCGACGGCGGTGAACGGGGTGTCCCAGCCGCGCCGGGCGCCGTCCTGGGCCAGCGCCACCGCGGCGGCGGCCATGAACACCACCAGCACCGCGATCTCCATCGCGAGCACCGCGAAGCCGATCGTCGCCGCCGTCCGCACCCCGGCCAGGTTGAGCGCGGTGGTCACCACCACCGCGAGCGCCGTCCAGACCCAGCGCGAGACGTCCGGCACCAGGGAGTTCAGCGCGATCCCGGAGAACAGGTAGGCCACCGCGGGGATCAGCAGGTAGTCGAGCATCGCCATCCACCCGGCGATGAAGCCCGGGCCCTCGCCCAGCCCGGCCCGCGCGTAGGCGAACACCGAGCCGGTCTGCGGCACGGCGCGCACCATCTGGGCGTACGAGGAGGCGGTGAAGGCCATCGCGACCGTCGCGGCGAGGTACACGGTGGCGACGGCTCCGTGGCTCTTGGCGTCCAGCACGCCGAACACGCCGACCGGGGCCATCGGGGCGATGAACAGCAGTCCGTAGACCATCAGATCGCGCACGCCCAGGCTGCGGCGCAGGCCGCTCGGCGTCGCCTGCTCGCTCACAGAGCTCATAGACACCATATTTTGAGCGCAATTGACCGGGTCTGCGCGGAAAGTGTCCGCCATTGGTGGGGAGGCCCGGCGGGAGGCCGGGAGGACGAGCGCGGGTCGCGGCCGCCCGTACGATGGAGCCATGTCCAAGACCGCGCAGCGCCGTGTCCTGCTCGCCGCCCCCCGGGGCTACTGCGCGGGAGTCGACCGCGCCGTGATCGCCGTGGAGAAGGCCCTGGAGCAGTACGGGGCGCCCATCTACGTCCGCAAGCAGATCGTCCACAACAAGTACGTGGTGCAGACCCTGGAGAAGAAGGGCGCGATCTTCGTCGACGAGACGGAGGAGGTGCCGGAGGGCTCGATCGTCGTCTTCTCCGCGCACGGCGTCGCCCCGTCCGTCCACGACGAGGCGCGGGCCGGGAAGCTCGCCACCGTCGACGCGACCTGCCCGCTGGTCACCAAGGTGCACAAGGAGGCCGTCCGCTTCGCCGACGAGGGCTTCGACATCCTGCTGGTGGGCCACGAGGGCCACGAGGAGGTCATCGGCACCATGGGCGAGGCCCCGGACCGGATCCACCTGGTGGACGGTGCCGAGGACGTCGCCAACGTGCAGGTCCGGGACGAGTCCAAGGTCGTCTGGCTGTCCCAGACCACCCTGTCCGTGGACGAGACCATGGCCACCGTCGGCGAGCTGAAGAACCGCTTCCCGCAGCTGGTCAGCCCGCCCAGCGACGACATCTGCTACGCCACCCAGAACCGCCAGGTCGCGGTCAAGCAGCTGGCCCCGGAGACCGACCTGCTGATCGTGGTCGGCTCCAAGAACTCCTCCAACTCCGTGCGCCTGGTCGAGGTCGGCCTGGAGTACGGCGCCAAGGCCGCCCACCTGGTGGACTTCGCCGAGGAGATCCGCGAGGAGTGGCTGGAGGGCGTCACCACGGTCGGCCTGACCAGCGGCGCCTCGGTGCCGGAGATCCTGGTCGACGGCGTGCTGGAGTTCCTGGCCGCGCGCGGTTACGACACGGTCGAGACGGTCAAGACCGCCGAGGAGCACCTGGTCTTCTCGCTGCCCAAGGAGCTGCGCCGCGACCTGCGCGCCGAGGCGGCGGGCAAGCTCTGACTCCACCCGGAAGGGCCGGTACCCCGCACGGGGTGCCGGCCCTTCCGCCGTGCGGCCCCGTGCCGCCCGGCTTGCTGCGGTGCGGCTTCCTGCTGTGCGGGCCCCGGCGCACTCTCGTAGTTTTGTGCACAGGCTGTGGACAATTCACCGGCCGCGAACCGGCCCGGTCCGCGGCCGACGGCGGAGGGTGACGTGATGACGGCGGTATTCGGCGTGGACATCGGCGGCTCGGGGATCAAGGGCGCGCCCGTCGACCTCGCCCGGGGCGTGCTCGCCGAGGAGCGCCACAAGGTGCTCACCCCGCAGCCGTCCGCCCCCGGGGCCGTGGTCGACGCCGTCTGCGAGGTGGTCCGCCACTTCGGCCACCAGGGCCCGGTCGGGCTGACCTTCCCCGGCGTGGTCGTCGACGGCCGCACCAGGACGGCGGCCAATGTCGACAAGGGCTGGATCGGCCTGGACGCGGCGGGCCTCTTCCGCGAGGCGCTGGGCATGCCCGCGACCGTCCTGAACGACGCGGACGCGGCCGGGCTGGCCGAGCTGACCCACGGCGCCGGACGGGCCGAGCCGGGCGTCGTCCTGGTGCTCACCTTCGGCACCGGCATCGGCAGCGCCCTGTTCGTGGACGGCACGCTGGTGCCCAACACCGAGCTGGGCCACCTGGAGCTGCGCGGCAAGGACGCCGAGCGCCGGGCCTCCTCGGCGGCCAAGGAGCGGCACGGGCTGAACTGGGAGCAGTGGGCCGGGCGGGTCGACGAGTACCTGGACCTGGTGGAGGGACTGTTCTCGCCGCGGCTGATCGTGATCGGCGGCGGGGTGAGCCGCAAGCACGAGAAGTTCCTGCCGCTGCTGAAGGACCGCGAGGCACGGGTGGTGCCGGCGGAGCTGCGCAACGACGCGGGCATCGTCGGAGCCGCCATGGCGGCGGCCCGGGCGGAGGGCTGACGGGCGGGCCGCCGGCCGCGACCGGCGGGGCGGGGCTCAGCGGGCGCGGTGGATCCGGCGCTGGGCGACGAACCGGGCGAGCACGATCAGCGTGGCCAGCCCGGTGCCGGAGAACAGCCAGCCGGCCCGCAGCGCCAGCCCGGTCGCCAGCGAGACCACCTGGGCGGTGACGCCGGGGGAGCTCACCGGTTCGAGCAGCAGCAGCGCGAGCGCGAAGGCGATCGGCCCGCTGATCGGCGCGGCCAGCAGATCGGCGTAGCGCACCCGGACGGCCAGCTGGAAGCAGACCGCCAGGTAGCCGAGGCCGAACAGCCAGCCCAGGTCGTCGAAGAGCAGCCGGTCCAGGCCCGCCACCGCGAGCACCGCCAGGACGGCGACCACCCCGGTGCCGATGGCCGTCAGCCGGGCCGGCCGGCCGGTGCGCCGCCGCCCGTACAGCTGGTCGTCGCCGCGCCCGCGCCCGCGCAGCGGCAGGCGCAGGCGCAGCCGGGGGCCGGCCGGGCGGGCGGCGGCGGACGGTCCGGGCGCCGGGCGCGGCCGGGAGGCGGGGGCGGGCCCGGAGGGGGCTGCGGCGGTCTCGGGAGCCCGGCCTGGGCCGGGGACGGCGGGGGCGGTCGCGCGGGTCGGGGGACGGCGTCTGGGCCCTGGCGGCTGGGTACGGATGCTCTGCTCCACCCGTCCAACGTACGGTCCGATCATCGCCACACTGTGTAATGGACCGTTCAGGGCCCGGCCCGTGTCTCCGGACGGAGCAGTGATGTGATCGTCACTCAGGTCGGCTGACCTGCCCCGTCGGCTCGGCGCACCACGGTCACCGGATCCGCGCACGGGTCTCCCCGCCGGCGACGGCATGACGGATCTCACCTTCGAACGGCCCGTCCGCGTCCGGTGGGACGACGAGCTGTGAGGCGGGGCGGGGGCTGCCCGTAGACTTGGGGGTCGGCCCGTACGGTGCCGACCCAACTCCTCCAAGCCCACGGGACTGCGCTTCATGTCGCTCACGATCGGAATCGTCGGCCTGCCGAACGTCGGCAAGTCGACCCTGTTCAACGCCCTGACCAAGAACGACGTGCTGGCGGCCAACTACCCGTTCGCCACCATCGAGCCGAACGTCGGCGTGGTGGGCGTCCCGGACGAGCGGCTGGCCAAGCTCGCCGAGATCTTCGGCTCCCAGCGCATCCTCCCGGCCACCGTCGACTTCGTCGACATCGCCGGCATCGTGCGCGGCGCCAGCGAGGGCGAGGGCCTGGGCAACAAGTTCCTCGCCAACATCCGCGAGTCCGACGCGATCTGCCAGGTCGTGCGCGCCTTCACCGACCCGGACGTGGTGCACGTGGACGGCAAGGTGTCGCCCAAGGACGACATCGAGACCATCCACACCGAGCTGATCCTGGCCGACCTCCAGACCATCGAGAAGGTCCTGCCGCGGCTCCAGAAGGAGGCGCGCCTCAAGAAGGACACCGCCCCCGTGCTGGCCGCCGCCGAGGCCGCGCAGGCGATCCTGGAGACCGGCAAGACCCTCTTCGAGGCCGGCTTCGACACCGCCCCGATCCGTGAGCTCCACCTGCTGACCGCCAAGCCCTTCCTCTACGTCTTCAACGTGGACGAGGACGAGCTGGCCGACGAGGACTTCAAGGACGCCCAGCGCGAGCTGGTCGCCCCGGCCGAGGCGATCTTCCTGAACGCCAAGATCGAGTCCGAGCTGATCGAGCTGGACGACGCCGAGGCCCTGGAGCTCCTCCAGTCCATGGGCCAGGAGGAGCCCGGCCTCGCCACCCTCGCCCGGGTCGGCTTCGACACCCTCGGCCTGCAGACCTACCTGACGGCCGGCCCCAAGGAAACCCGCGCCTGGACCATCACGAAGGGCGCCACCGCCCCCGAGGCCGCCGGAGTCATCCACACCGACTTCCAGAAGGGCTTCATCAAGGCCGAGGTGATCTCCTTCGCCGACCTGGTCGAGACCGGCTCCATCGCCGAGGCCCGCTCCAAGGGCAAGGCCCGCATCGAGGGCAAGGAGTACGTCATGCAGGACGGCGACGTGGTGGAGTTCCGCTTCAACGTCTGATCGACCCGCTCCCTGGGCCGACCGGATCCGCCGCCTGTGCGGGTCCGACGGGGCCCGCCTCCTCCGAGGCGGGCCCCGTCCGTTTTCCGGTGCCGGCCCGGTGCTGTGCGGGCCCCGGGGTCCGGCGGTCCGGGTCAGCCGATGGTGACGGTGAGCAGGCCGTCGGGGGCGGCGGTGACGGTGACGGTGGCGAGCGTGTCGGCGTGGGCGTCCGGGTGGTGGGGGAGGGCGCGCGGGCCGATGCCGATGACTCGGGTGCCGGCGGCCTTGGCGGCGGCGATGCCGGCGCCGGAGTCCTCGAAGGCGAGGCAGTCGGCGGGGGCGAAGCCGACGGCGGCGGCACCCTTGAGGAAGCCCTCGGGGTCGGGCTTGCTGGCGCCGACGGACTCGGCGGTGACCAGGACGGGCGGCAGCGGCAGGTCGGCGGCGGCCATCCGGACCCGGGCGAGCGGCTGGTCGGCGGAGGTGACCAGGGCGTGCGGGAGGCCGGTCAGCGAGGCGAGGAAGGCGGCGGCGCCGGGCACCGGGACGACGCCCTCGGTGTCGGCGCGTTCCTCGTCGAGCATCCGCTCGTTGTCGGCCAGGTTGACTTCGACCGGGCGTTCGGGCAGCAGGGCGGCCATGGTCGCGTGGCCCTGGCGGCCGTGCGCGACGGCGAGCACCTCGGCGGGGTCCAGGCCGTGCCGCTCGGCCCAGCGGCTCCAGCAGCGCTCGACCACGGCGTCGGAGTTGACCAGGGTGCCGTCCATGTCCAGGAGGACGGCGCGGGCGGTCAGCCGGACGGGGGTAGCGGGCATGGGGCGGCTCCTCGGGGGGTGCGACGACAGCAGAGCCGGAGAATGCGAGCTCTTTGTTTCTCAATGATACAAAAGATCACCCGAGCAGGTGGGCGTTGACCGCGCGGGCCTCCGCGGCCAGCTCCGGCAGCTCCACCACCTCGATGCCGGCCGCCGTCAGCAGCGCGGTGCCCTGGCAGTCGGTGACGAACAGGTCCGGCTCGCGCCACGCGACCACCACTCGCGGCACGCCCGCCGCGACGAGCAGTCGGGCGCACGGCATCGGCCGCGAGGCGCGCTGCCCGCAGGGCTCCAACGAGCTGTAGACGGTCGCCCCGCGCAGCCGCGGGTCGCCCGCCGGAAGCTTGGCCAGCGCCGCCTCCTCCGCGTGGTCGTGCGGGTCGGTCTCCCGGCTGTAGCCCTCCGCCAGCACCGTGCCGTCGGCGCCGACGATCACCGCGCCGACCGAGAAGGCCGTCCCGGACGGCGGGCAGCGGCGGGAGAGCTCGACGGCCCGGCGCAGGTGGTCGAGGTCGGTGGACGCGGACGGGGTCACGGCGCGGGCTCCTTCGGGGCGTACCTGAGCAGGACGACGTCGCCCACGGTACGTGCCTCCAGCAGCCGCATCCGCCGGGCCGGCCCGCCCGGGAACGCGGAGGGGCGGACGAACCGGGGCGCCTCGGCCTGGCCGACCAGCAGCGGGGCGACGGCCAGCTGGAGTTCGTCCGCCAGCCCCCGGGCCAGGAACTGGGTGTGCACGCCCCCGCCGCCCTCGACCATCAGCCGGCGGATCCCGCGGGCGCCCAGGTCGTCCAGCACCGCGCCGAGGTCCACCGCGTCGCCCAGTGCGACCACCTCGGCCAGTCCGTCCAGCCGGGGGCGCAGCACCGCCGCCCCGGCGTCCGTGGTGTAGGCGAGGCGGGTGCCGCCGGTGTGCCAGAACCGCAGCCCGGCGTCGAGCGCGCCGCTCGCGCTGAGCGTCACCTTCAGCGGGTACTCGGGCCGGCCGGCCGCCAGTCGGGCGGCCCGGCGGGCGGGGTCGTTGACCAGCAGCCGGGGGTTGTCGGCGCGCAGGGTGTTGCCGCCGACCAGGATCGCGTCGGCGGCGGCGCGCTCCTCGTCGACCCGGTCGAAGTCGGCGGCGTTGGAGAGCAGCAGCCGGTCGGGGGAGGTGTCGTCGAGGTGGCCGTCGAGCGAGACGGCGGCGCTCAGCAGGACGTGGGGGCGCGGGCCGGGCATGGGCGGGGACCGTTCTGTCGGGGGCGCCTCCACGGTACGGCGGCGGGGTGCGGCCCGGGCCCGCCGTGACCGGCATTCGAGACGGATCTTCTCGGCATGCGGAACGGCGGGTAGCGTCGGGGGCGCCGCGGAGCCCCGCGGCCGACCGCATCGAGGGGGATCTCATGACCGGACCGCAGCCCGCCGCCGTCTACACCCACGGCCACCAGGAGGCCGTGCTGCGCTCGCACCGCTCCCGCACCGCCGCCGACTCGGCCGGCTACCTGCTGCCCGAACTGCGGCCCGGGCAGGCCCTGCTGGACGTCGGCTGCGGGCCCGGCACGATCACCGCGGACCTGGCCGAACTGGTCGGCCCGCGGGGGCGGGTGGTCGCGGTGGACGCCTCCGCCGAGGTGCTGGAGCAGGCCGCCGGGCACATCGCCGGCCGGGGCCTGTCCAACGTCGCCCTCGCCTGCGCCGACGTGCACCGACTGCCCTACCCGGACGGCGAGTTCGACGTGGTGCACGCCCACCAGGTGCTGCAGCACGTGGCCGACCCGGTGGCCGCGCTGCGCGAGCTGCGACGGGTGACGGCGCCGGGCGGCGTGGTCGCGGTCCGCGACGTCGACTACGCCTCGATGACCTGGTTCCCGGAGGTACCCGCGCTGGACCGGTGGCTGGAGCTGTACCGGCGGACCGCCCGCGCCAACGGCGGCGAGCCGGACGCCGGCCGGCGGCTGCTGTCCTGGGCCCGCGCGGCCGGCTTCACCGAGGTCACCGCGAGCGCCGGCACCTGGACGTACGCGACGCCCGAGCAGCGCGCCTGGTGGGGCGGGCTGTGGGCGGACCGGGTGACGGGCACCGCGCTGGGCCGGACGGCGGTCGAGCGGGGCTTCGCGGACCAGGACGAGCTGGGCCGGATCGCGGACGGCTGGCGGGAGTGGAGCGCCGCCGGGGACGGCTGGTTCTCGATGCTGCACGGCGAGATCCTGGCCCGCGGCTGAGCCGACGCGGCCGAACCGCCGCGGGGCGGTCCGGGCGGTCCGGGCAGGGCGGGCAGGCGTTCGGAAAGATCGGGTAAAGTCGCGCGACCGTTCAGATCGGGCCCGTTCGGGTCCGAGCCATGGTGCCGAGTGCCGAGCCGATGCCCGTTCCGGTGGGTTGGGGGAGTCCACGTGTCCAAGCCTGAGTCCGAGCCGCCCGTTCCGGGGCCGGAGTCGCCCGCGGCCACGGGGGCCGACGCGGACACGGACACCCGCCCGGGGGCGGGCACGGACACCGGAACGGGGACGGACACCGGTACGGGGACAGGCACGGACCCGGACCCGGACCCGACGCAGGCGCCGACGGCCGGTCAGGATCCCCGGGTGGACTTCCGCAAGGTCACCGCGGGGTCCGCGGGGTCCGCGGGGTCCGCGAGCCCGGTCGAGCCCGAGCAGGACCAGGCCCGGCCCGCCGCGGCCGAGCAGGACCAGGCCGGGTCGGAGCCCGCCCCGCCCGCCGCCGACCCCTGGGCCCCGCCCGCCGCCGTCGACCCCTGGGCCGCGCCCGACCTCTCCGCCGGCCCGCCCGCGGGTCCGTCCGTCGCCCCGGCCCCGCAGGCCGTCCCGCCGTCGGCCGCCCCGCCCCAGCCGCCGTACCCGCTGCCCGCCGGTGGCTGGGCCTCCGTCACTCCCCCCGCCGGGTCGGGCTTCCCGCCCGGCCACCCGTACGCCCAGGCCCCCGGTCCGGGGCAGGCCGTCCCCGGGCCCGGGTTCCTCCCCGGCCCCGGTCCCGGGCCCGCCCCCACCAACGGCTTCGCGGTCGGCTCCCTGGTCACCGGCCTGCTCCTGGTGTCCCCGGTGGCCCTGGTGTTCGGCATCCTCGCGCTGGTGCAGATCAACCGCCGCAAGGAGCGCGGCTCCGGCATGGCGGTGACCGGCCTGGTGCTCGGCACGATCGGCACGGTCCTGCTGGCCCTCGCGCTCGGCGCGGCCGACTTCAGCTCGGCGCGGGCCGGCCGCTTCGGCCAGGCCCCGAAGGCGCCGGCCGGCTCGGTGCACTGGTCCGAGCTCAAGGCCGGCGACTGCTACGACTCCCCCCAGGGCGGTTCGACGACGCAGGGGGCCGGCGACGAGACGGTGTACTGGGTGCACCGGGTGGCCTGCACCGAGCCGCACCACGGCGAGGTGGCGGGCACCGCCGAACTCCCGAGCGGCAACGGCCTCTACCCGGGCGAGGGCGCGGCCCGCGAGTCGGCCGGCCGGCTGTGCCGCGCGGTGCTGAACGGCTACGCGCTCGACCAGTGGACCGTCCCGGACGGCATGGACGACGTCTACCTCTACCCGACCGCGAGGAACTGGGCGTCCGGCTCACGGTACGTCACCTGCGCCTACGAGGACCGCGAGGACCGGCACCGGGGAACGGTCCGCACCGACCGGAGCCGCCTGACCGCGCCTCAGCTGGCCTACCTGGAGGCCGCCCGGAGCTTCAACGACGTCTACCTGGACCCGCCGGACGCGGACGTGGCCGAGGCCGAGTCCGACCACCGGGCGTGGGCCCGCCGGATGGCCGTGGCCTCGCGGACCCAGGCGGCGGTGCTGGGCGGGCCGTCGGTGCCCTGGCCGGCCGACGTCCGGCCGAAGATCGCCAAGCTGGTCGAGGCCAAGTCGCAGGCGGCCGCCGCCTGGGACGCCGCGGCCTCCGGCAGCGACCTGGCGGGCGACCTCCGCCGGGCCAGGGCGACGGAGGCCAGGACGGCGCCGACGATCCTGGACATCCGCCGCGGGCTGGGCCTGTCCACCGGTGAGCAGGCGCCCGACCTGCGGGTCTGAGCCGCCCGCGCCCCTGGTTACCGGCCGTTGACCGGGCCCGTACCTGCCGGTAACCCGCCGGCCGTACCGTCGTGGGCGCGTCCCCGGCCCGACCCCCACGCGAGCCGGGGACCGGCCCGTCCCACGCGAGTGGAAACGGGTCCGGCCCGGAGCGGGACGCCCGGCGGGAGGCCCCGGGTACCCTCCCGCCATGGGCACCTACCGGGTCATGCGGCAGGACGACAACGGCAACCGCTTCCTGGTCGCCAAGGACCTCGACCGGGCCGAGGCCCGGCGGCTGGCCGCCGGGTTCGAGGCCCGCGGCCACAAGCAGATGTACTGGGTCGAGGCGGACGGGGAGGCCAGGCCGGAAGCGGCGGACGGGACGGTCCGCAACGCCTGAACCCGTAGGGTCGGCCCCATGGACGCCACGACGGACACCCCCGAGACCCCCGACCCCCGCGCGACCCCGGCCGCTCCGGCCGCTCCCCGGATCGTGGTCGGCGGCGCGCTGGTCCGCGGCGGCCGGGTGCTCGCCGCCCGGCGCAGCGCGCCCGAGGCGGTGGCCGGCCGGTGGGAGTTCCCCGGCGGGAAGGCCGAGCCCGGGGAGACGGAGGCGCAGGCGCTGGAGCGCGAGCTGCTGGAGGAGCTCGGCGTCCGGGCGCGCGCGCTGACCCGGCTGCCGGGCGCGTGGGCCGTGCGCCCCGGCCTGGAGCTGCGCTTCTGGGCCGCCGAATTGCTGGCGGGCGAGCCGCGCGCGCTGGAGGACCACGACGCGCTGCGCTGGCTGGGCCCGGACGAACTGGACGCCGTGGACTGGATCGACCACGACCGTGACGTGCTGCCGCACGTCGCCCGGCTGCTCACGGAGGGCGGGACGGCGGGGGCAGGCGGCGTCCCGACCGGGGGCGACGCGCCGTCCGCCGGGTAGGTCAATCGGACAAGACGACCCAGGGGCCGGGATAGCCTGGAGGCTGCTGGGTATGTCACTTTTCGGCACTATTCGTCACCATCGGTGAGCCGTCCCCAGCCGGCGACGCCGATCCCGACCAGAGCCGGAGGCCCCGTCGGTGTCGACTACCGGGAACGGCGCCGGGGGAGAGCGGCGGGCAGGCTCCGCGGGGAGCGCCGCCGCCCGCGCCCGACTGCGCCGCGCCGCCCGTCCGGCCGCTCCCCGGCCACCGGTCGGCCGTCGCCGCGGCGGCACCGGCGGGGCCCCCGGCGCGGCGGGCCCCGACC